>DATHJK010000150.1:0-6815 GCA_035316225.1 Pyrinomonadaceae bacterium | reverse complement strand
AAGAGCTTGAGCCGTTAAGCACGGAGCGCATGCGCGCTGTGTGCGTAAAGTTTCTGGAAGCTTGCGGAGAAGAGAATCAGATGGAGGGCGTCAACTATCTTGCGCGGCGCGGAATTGATGCGCGGACTATGGAGCGCGCAGGCGTAGTTTATTTTCCGCGACGCAGCTACCGCCGCGTGATGCGACATATGCTGGAAAATTTTTCTCTGGAAGAGTTGCAGCGAAGCGGGCTTTTCAACGCGCAGGCTCACCTGACCTTCTACAAGCATCGTCTTCTTTTCCCTTTCTACGTCGAGCGACAGCCCGTCTATTTGCAGGCTCGCACGACAGCCGCAGGCGTAGAGCCGCGCTGGCACAACATGCGCGGCAGCGTGCCTTCGCTTTACAACGCGGATCAGTTAAGGAATTTGCCGAGCGGCGAAACGGTTTATCTGGTCGAAGGGTTCACAGACACGCTTACACTCATGACGCATGGGTTCGCGGCAGTCGGATTGGTCGGCGCAAGCGGATTCAAAGAAGAGTGGCTTGCACCGCTCGCGCGCTTTCGCGTCGTGGCGGCGCTGGATTCGGACGCGGCTGGCGAGCATGCCTCCTCGCGCTATCAGGATATGTTCGCTGCGCGCGGGATCGATCTGGCGCGCTTGCAACTTCCGTCGGATGTTAACGATTTCTTCCAGCACAGCCCTTCCGCCCCGCTTGAATTCGCACTGCTCACGGAAGCAGCAATAGAATAGTGATAAGTGATGAGTGATGAGTGATAAGAGAAGAGCAGTTTTAAGTTTTCAGTCTTTAGTTTTCAGTATAAAGAGAGAAAAGCTTTTGCCTTCTGACTCTCTTAGCACTGCTCTTAATAATGAAACGCGCGGCCCCTGTTATTCGTTTATAATCTTGAAGATTCATACTTTGCTCGCTTGCAGGTATAATCCTCGAAAGAGTGAATCGCCTCTCGCTTGATATGTAGGGCTGGCAAACTGTAAACATGTCCGAAAACGTAAAAGAAGCAGAGATGCAGAGGGCTGCGCAGATAACAATCGTTGACAAGCTGCGCATGCTTCTTGACATCACTAAGAAGATAAGCCGCTCGCTTGATATGCAGGAAGTCCTCAATCAAGTGATGGACACGCTCGGCTCGCTCGTCCCTTATGACGCGGCGGGCATCTACGTGGTCAAGTGCGATAAGACGGTCGCCGCAGAGGCCGCAGATTGTTGTGTGCTTCAAGCCGAAGCCGTGCGCGGCTATGACATTGAAGAGATGAAGAATCTTCGCCTGAAAATTGGCGAGGGATTCCTGGGCCAAGTCGCTCTAACGCGCGAGCCTATAATCTCGCTGGACGTTCTGAAAGACTCGCGCTATTTCAACGCGCGCCCCGAAACGCGCTCCGAAATGGTTGCGCCCATCATCTCTAATGAAGAGGTCATAGGCGTCTTCGATCTTGAAAGCGATCAACTGAACGCTTACAACCAGGACGATCTTGAGGTGCTGATGCTGCTCGCGTCTCAAGTGGCGATCATCATAGAGAAGGTGATGCTGCACGAACAGATGATGCAGAAGCGGCGGTTGGAAGCTCAGTTGGAGGTCGCTCGCCAGGTTCAGTTGGAACTCTTACCCGCTGCCGACCCGAATCTTGACGGCTTCGACATCTCTGCCTACAACTTCTCGACCGAAGAGGTTTCGGGCGACTACTACGACTGGGTGCGAATTTATGAAGACCAGATAGGGCTTGTGATTGCGGACGTGTCGGGCAAAGGCGTGCCCGCCGCATTGCTGATGGCATTCCTGCGCGCCTCTATTCGTGCGGCGACTCACATAGGCTACGCGCCGCACATCTCCATGTCTAAGGTGAACTACCTGCTCTGGGAGTCAATAGAGCGCAACCAGTTCGTCACAGCCTTTTACGGAGTCCTTGACGCCTCGAACAAGACGCTGGCCTACGCGAACGCAGGGCACAACCCGCCGCTCATGATGGACGCGGCAGGCGAGGCTCGTTTCATAGAGCGTGGCGGGTTGCCGCTCGGCATGTTCAAGGACACGCGCTACTACGAGTATTATCTGGCGATAGAGCCGGGCGAGACGCTGGTGCTCTATACGGATGGCGTGACGGAGGCTGTGAATTCAACTGGCGAGGAGTACGGGCGCGAGCGTCTGGCCGAGGCAGTGCGCAAAGGGAGACACCTGAAAGCGCGCGACCTGATCGATTTCATTCACCGCGATATGCTCGAATGGACTGAAGGACGCGGCGCTGGCGACGATATAACGTTCTTTGTAATAAAGGCGATTTAGTTGATGGTAAATAGCAAATGGTGAATGGAAGAACCGCTTTCATCCATTCACCATTTACCATTAACTATTTACTGCTGTTTAATGCGCTGTTAAGGAGTTATGCGCGTGGTCGCCGCCCGGTACGAGCGGCGCGCGATAGTCTCCGAAATGAAATTCAGCTTCCATCTGCTGGAAGGCGTAAACGTCGAAACCGTAGGCGTCCAGAGAGGCCGCCAGATCATCGGACGAAAGGAGAAAAAGGGCGGGCGTATGACCCGCTTCGGCACGAATCTCAAGCAGGCGCTCTATGACTTCCAGCGGTGCAAAGCATCTAACCGGGTCTCTGTAGGTTGCCATGATGGAAAGCGCCTCACTTTCTCTGAATTTTCCGGGACACCCCAGAGAACGCGCGGGGCATCCCAAACTTGCAACTGTTTTGATGTAAGCTTATTGTGTTGCAGTTGTAAGTTGCCGGATTTTAATTTTGGTCACGAACGTTTCCTGAAACTTTTTCACGGGCTAAAACGGATAAGCCGTAAGAAGGGGTGAAAACCAATATGAATCGTCGCAAATTTGTCCGCCAAAGCTTGGTCGCAGGGGCAGCAGCAACGGCAGCAGCCCAGATGAAAGCAACTCAAGGTTTGAGCGCTCTGGCAGCCGCAAGCGTACGCCGCCCGCTCTCGGCAGTAAACGGTTTCAGCTTCGCGCGCCTGCGCTATTCCTCAGGTAACTGGGACGCAGACCCCAAGATGCCCTCGAACCTTCTGGATTCCCTGGTTCAATATACTTCAATCCGCGTTGACCCGAACGAACGAGTGGTTGACGTGAGTTCGCCCTCTCTCTTCGATTACCCGTTCGTTTATCTGACGGGCAACAAGATGCTACGCTTTACAGACGCCGAGCGCGAGAATCTTCGTCGCTACTTGAGAAACGGCGGCTTCATGTTCGTGGACGATTGCAACCACGACGTTGACGGAACCTTCGCCCGCACCTTCGAGAGCGAAATACGCACGGTTCTAGACCGCCCATCGGAAGCGCTCCGCAAATTGCCGAAAAACCATCCGATATACAGTTCGTTCTTCTCGTTCCCTGACGGGCCTCCGGCCACTTCGCACGAATTGAACGGCTGGGGCGATGACATGGTGCACGAATACTTGCAGGCCATAGAGATTGATAACCGCATAGCCGTGCTCTACTCGAACAAAGACTACGGCTGCGAATGGAACTACGACTGGGGCAACAAGCGTTTCCTCTCCCGTGACAACACGCGCTTCGGCGTCAACATAGTCGTCTACGCACTGACACACTGAAAAGAAGTGATGAGTGCAGAATGATGAGTGATGAATGAAAAGCTCTTAATTCATCATTCTGCACTCACCATTCTGCACTGCTTTTATGGACTCTTCACAACAGACACAGGCGTCTGGCGCGCCGACCGCAACAAACCCCCCTCTCAATTTTCTCAATGTGCTGCAACGGATGCTGAGCGTTTCCGACCGCGTAAGCGATCTTATCTTTTCGCCCGGTCGCGCGCCGCAGATAGAGTTGATGGGAAAGTTGCAGGCTGTGGAAGTGCCCGGTCTTGAGAAATTGACGCCGGGGCACACAGCCGGGATAGCGAAATTAATCATTGGCAGCCACCAGCGCGCCAGTGAACAGCTTGATAGAAACGGCTCGGCAGACCTTTCATTCAGCGCGCCCGGCCATGCTCGTTTCCGCGTAAACATTTTCATGCAGCGCGGCACGCACGCCATTGTGATGCGCGTCATACCGCACAGACCGCCGCTTTTCAACGAGTTGAATCTGCCGCAGGAGCTATCTAAAGTTGTTGAGCTGAAGAACGGAATCGTGCTGGTCACGGGGCCAACGGGCAGCGGCAAAAGCTCCACTCTGGCCGCAATCATTGACCTGATTAACGAAGAGAAGTTCTACCACATAGTCACAATCGAAGACCCTATTGAATTCCTGCACCGGCACAAGAATTCGACCATACACCAGAGAGAGCTTCATTCGGACACGCCGGATTTCGCGCTTGCGCTTCGCGCGGCGCTTCGTCAAGCCCCGAAGGTCATACTCGTAGGCGAGATGCGCGACCGCGAGACAATTGAAGTCGCGCTCGAAGCCGCAGAGACAGGCCACCTCGTACTCTCCACGCTGCATACGATTGACGCTCCGAAAACCGTTGAGCGCATCATAGGAGTTTTCCCGAAAAACGAGGAGCAGTCCGTTCGCCGCCGCCTCTCCGAATCTTTCCGCTACATAGCTTCGCAGCGACTGCTGCCCAGAGCAGATCGCACGGGGCGCATCGCCGCTATAGAAATCCTGAAATCAACTTCGCGCACGCGCGAATACATGGAGCGCGGCGAAGCTGAAGGAAAATCCTTGATGGACGCAATGGAGCAGGGCGAACAGGAAGGCATGCAGACATTCGACGGCGTATTAGAGCGCATGATTCGTGAAGGTGTAGTCAATAAAGACGATGCTCTGCCTTACGCCACGAACCAGAACAACCTGCTGCTGCGCCTTGCGGATTTCGGCGGCGGGGCTTCGCCTTCTGCTGGCGGCGCGTCAACACAGAGCCGCGCAGATAATTCCATGCTGGACATGATAGAGCGTTGAGCCGTGCGCCGGGGAAGTTTCTATGCAGTTGATGAACGAAGAAGAGAAAGCGGCCACGGTTGATTCGTTGCAGGAGGTGGTCGCACAGCTTGAGACAGAGGTGGCAAAAGTCATAATAGGCCAGCGCGAGGTCGTGCGGCAGATAATGCTAGCGCTCGCTGTCGGCGGCCACTGCCTGCTTCGCGGCGTTCCCGGTCTTGCCAAAACTCTTCTAGTCAAAACCTTGTCCGAAGCGATGCGCTTGCGTTTTAACCGCGTGCAGTTCACGCCAGACCTTATGCCTTCTGACATCACCGGCACTGAAGTCATAGAAGAAGACCGCGCAACCGGAAGGCGCGAGGCGCGATTCATCTCAGGCCCAATCTTCGCCAATGTAGTTCTGGCGGACGAGATAAACCGCTCACCTCCCAAAACTCAGGCCGCGCTTCTGGAAGCCATGCAGGAGCATCAGGTCACTGTGGGCGGCGTGCGCTACCCGCTCGAAGAGCCTTTCTTCGTTCTGGCGACCGAGAACCCTATTGAACAGGAAGGAACTTATCATCTGCCGGAAGCGCAGCTAGACCGTTTTCTGTTTGAGGTCGTGATTGACTATCCTGCGGCTGACGAAGAGCGCGAGATCATCGCGCAGACGACTGCAAACCGCACGACCAATGTGCGTCCTGTGCTGGACGGGGCTTCGCTTCTACGCATTCAAGAGGTTGTGCGCGACGTGCCCGCTGCCGCGAACATCATTGATTTCGCGGCTAGATTGGTGCGAGCTTCGCGCCCTGCGACTGCCGATGCCGTCTCGTACACGAACGAGAACATTCGATGGGGCGCTGGGCCGCGCGCGGGTCAGGCTTTAATCCTGGGCGCAAAGGCGCGCGCGCTGTTTGAAGGACGGTTCACCGCAGGTTTCGACGACGTGCGCGCGATGGCTTATCCTGTGCTGAGACATCGCATTCTCCCCAATTTCAGGGCGGAGGCGGAAGGAGTAACTTCGGAGGCTATCATCGCGGAGCTGCTTCGAGCCACGCCTGAAGATGCTCGCTAAGGCAAAGAGCGAGTATAATTCTTCGGTAGGTCAGGCAAAGGGGAGAATTTCGGTCATGCTGCAATTGAGATTTAGAAAAACTCTCTCCTCAATCAGGGTCTTATCGCTCTCCTGTCTTCTTCTCATCATTATCCCGTCAATCGCTTCTCTGGCTCAGAACGATGAAGCGGTGCGCGCCGATCTGCCTTCAAACGGCGCGTTGCGTGTTGAAAATTCCAGAGGCAATGTAAGCCTTGAGGTCTGGAACGAGCAGTACGTTTCAGTATCAACGATTGTTGAAGGTACGCAGCCCAGACGTTCTCCTGTCGTCATTCAAAGAACAGATCAGCAACTTAGCGTCAGCATCACGCGCGAATCTCTAGGCACGCTGGCGCGCATCAATCTGGTTCTAAAAGTTCCTGAAAGGTCGCGCGTCGAAGTTTCGACCGTGAGCGGAAAAGTTGAAGTTAAGGGATTGCCTGCGGCGCTGAGTGTTCAGACTGTTTCAGGGGACATTCGAGCGGAGATTTCGCCCACAAGCGATGCGAGCATCACTGCGGAATCAATGTCGCGCGCGGTTGAATCCACGCTTCCTCGTGAGGGGCTTGCGCCTGCGCGTGGGCGCTTTCCCGAAAGGCTCTATCAGGCACGCTTCGGCGCGGGGACTAAGATCGTTCGCATAAACACACGGCTGGGCGGCATAGTGCTGGCAAGCTTGGCCGTGCCTTCGCGTAATGAAGGGAGCGCGTCAGGCGTAGCAAATTCAGCAACGCAGGCTCAGCCTTCCACTCAAGCGCCTGCGCCGCAAGCTTCGCTAACACAGATTGCGCCGCCGCAAGCA
Organism: Pyrinomonadaceae bacterium; assembly: GCA_035316225.1. Taxonomy (GTDB): domain Bacteria; phylum Acidobacteriota; class Blastocatellia; order Pyrinomonadales; family Pyrinomonadaceae; genus 3-1-20CM-3-53-8. Next base: position 83 of record DATHJK010000150.1, on the reverse strand, counting down.
GCGAGCAGGCCACCGGAGTTAGTTGGCGCAGCAGCCCGGACGAACGGCGTTGGGACGCCTGCGAACGATACGGGCGCGCCGCA
>DATHJK010000149.1:0-2323 GCA_035316225.1 Pyrinomonadaceae bacterium | reverse complement strand
TCGTCGCGCTTCTCGTCGCCTTCTTCGTCGCCTGGCGTTTGGCTCGCGCGACAGAAATATTCGCTCTACGCCAGGCTGACTCTTCATTGCACGCAGCGGCGCGTGATCTGGCGCGTGCGTTTCATGCTCATCCGTCAGGTTATCAAACCATTGAAGAGGCCGCGTCTCCGCCTGACCGCCCGGCAGCGCCTCGTGCTGAAGGCCCACGGACGCGCCCATTGCCACCACATGTGAAAACGCTCTTTGCCGCATACAGTGACCCGCTCTCACGTCTCACAGCCATCACGCTTCATCGTTACCCTGAGACGTACGGAGGCTTCTACCAGGCCACAGACGGCGCGCTCGTCGGCCATGCTTTCCCGGCAAATGCCGGAACAGGCAGCAACATGGTATTACCCTCTGACATCGTTGATATTATCCGCGCGCTGGCAAAGCAGGTGAACGAAACAGGAGCGCCCGCTACGCGCACGATTCAAACGGGAAGCGACCGAATCATCGTCGTCGCCTACCCTGCGCAAGCCGTCAGCCCGGAGGTTGATGATGTGTCATCCAGGGCAGATGGAAGCTTATCAAGTCCCATCGCGGCGGCGTGGACTATGCAGCGGCTCTCGAACCTCACCGGCGTCTCCGACAAAGCTAATCTGGCTGCGCTCGCGGTGCTAATCTTGAGCATCATCGCTGTCAGCGGGCTGGCCCTGATAACCGTCAGAGACTTGCGCTCCGGCGTGTCTGGTATTGAGCAGGGACTGACAGGTCTCACGAATGATCTCAGTCAACAAATCACGCTGCCTCGCACGCCGGAACTCGCGCGCATTACAGGGGCGATCAATCAACTGGCCGATACATTGCGAGTCAATCTCGCGCGCCAGTCTGAATTGGAACATAATCTGCGGCGGAGCGAACGACTCTCTGCTCTGGGTCGCCTGATTGCGGGGGTCGCGCATGAGGTACGCAATCCACTGGCAGCAATCAAGCTCAAAGTCCAGATGGCGCGCCGCGCCAAGAATGTGCCTGATAACTTAGATGATACTTTCCGCGTTATCACCGAAGAGATAGATCGCCTGGACGCTCTCGTTCGTCGCCTCCTGGAACTCGGTCGCACACAGCCACTCGAACAAAGCAAGCTTGACCTGTGCGAACTCGTCGAGCGCCGCACCGCGCTCTTCAATGATGTAGCCGAGCGCGCGGGCGTGAAGATCGAAAGTCATGTGTCTCCCGATCCTGTGCTAGTTGAAGGCGACGCAGAGCGTCTGACGCAGGTGCTTGATAACCTGATACAGAATGCGCTCTCTGCGATGCCCGATGGGGGACGGCTGGCGATCAGTTGTCAGGTCGTCACTACCGTAGACGGCCCCGCGGCGGCACGTCTCACTGTGGAGGACACAGGGCGCGGCATCCCACCGGAAGATCACGAGCGCATCTTTGAGCCTTTCTTTACAGCCCGCGAGACGGGCACGGGACTTGGGCTGGCAATCGCGCGCGAGATAGTAGAGGCACACGGCGGACGCATCAACTTTGTCAGCCGCGAAGGGAGCGGCGCACTCTTTCTGATTGAGTTGCCACAACGGGTACAGGCTGAGGACAATAAACAATTCGATCAACGAGCATCGGTTAATTCAGGAGATGCGGAATGAAGACAGTCATCTTACTTATCATCTCCAATATTTTTATGACTTTCGCGTGGTATGGTCATCTCAAGTATAAAGAGAAGGCGATTGTCTGGGTGATCTTGATTAGCTGGTCGGTGGCGCTCTTTGAATACATCTTTCAGGTTCCGGCGAATCGCGTCGGCTCTGAAACATTCAGCGTCACGCAGTTGAAGATCATGCAGGAGTGCATTACTCTGGCGGTCTTCACGGTAATCGCGTATTTTCTCTTCGGTCAAACGCTCAAGTGGAATAACTTCGTCTCCTACGTGTTCATCGTCGGGGCGGTCTATTTCTCGTTCGCATTTTAACAACATGAATGAAGACGCGGCACAAGTTCTGATCGTCGATGACGAGATCAACCTGCGAGAGAGTCTGGCCGAGTTGGTTGAAAGCGAGGGCTTCCGCGCGTCGCAAGCGGCCAATGGCGAGGAGGCCGTCCAGGTGTTGCGCGCCGGTGCGACGAGACCCGATGTCGTGTTCCTAGATATGCGAATGCCGAAGCTGGACGGACTCGGTGTGCTGCGCTTAATTCAGGAAGAGAAGTTGACAGACGCGCCGGTTGTCGTTATCAGCGCTTTCGGCGACAGCTCAAAGATGATCGAGGCGATGAGGCTCGGTGCCTATGACTACATCACCAAACCTCTCGACCTGGATGAAACGGTCGCCATCCTGCG
>DATHJK010000148.1:0-4598 GCA_035316225.1 Pyrinomonadaceae bacterium | reverse complement strand
AATGCCGGTAGCAATGCCCAGATTTTGAGCGAAAGGCGCAGGCTCGTTGAAATGTGTGACGCGATAGACGGTGCCGTCCAGTCGGCTCGTGACGAACATCTGTCCGGATTTGTCGAAAGCTATTCCGGTCGGATTCGTCACGTCGCCCGAAAAATCGTTGACATCGCCGCTGGCTTCGATGCGAAATATCGTGACGGGGAAGTGCTGGCCGCGCGAGCCTGAGCGAGTCACGTAGAGCGAGCCATCGTCCGGGTCGAAAGCGGGATTAGCAACGGGGTGTAAATCTTCGGCAAGTTTTCTTCCAACCAGACAACGAGCAGCATCGGAACGCTCCCCGGCGCTCTCTATTCTGACTTCGACTTCGCCGCTCGCTGCATCCTCCGGCACAAGCGCAAGCAGCCGCCTGGTCGAAGCAGCAACAAGATGTGCATGCCTCTCTGCAAACGACGCCTGACAGGTGAGAAGATCGTCCGTATCGAAATCTGTGCAATCAATCGCCACTTCGCCGCCCGGAATTGCCGCCGCCGGATCAACACGAAGAATCCGCCCCGCTCTGCTCATCGCTTTAGCACTCTACTCCCAATTAACCTTCGCGCTCCCGAAGACCAAACGCAACCCGTTTCAGCCGAACTTTGTATTTCGGATTTTAGATTTCAAATTTGAAATCATACAGCGCGAGTTTCAACAACCGAATTTCCGAACACTATACGCTGCACGCGCAAGCAGTGTCGAGGAATGAAAAAGCAGATGCCGAATGCCGGATGTCAATCAAATGCTTTTTCATCCTCACCCTTGCCTTTCTATGCTATAATGTTTCCCGGTCAAGCGAGTTTCCCCTTAACGCTCTTCCATCGAAGAGCGTTTCTGTGCTTTTGAGCGCCGAGCCTTGACCGTTAAGAACACACGATGTTCATGCGACCTTTCGGCGGCAATACGCCGAACAACAGTCTGAGGATTCTCACAGCGTCCGACCATTCCCGCTCGCTTCAATCTTTCTGTAATTTGTCAGGTCACGGACGATGGACGATAGACGATAGACGATTGACGATTGATTATCCTCTGTCGTCCATCGTCCATCGTTCATCGTCCACCGTCCACCGTCTGTATTTATGAATGTTCAAGGTAACACGCAAGGGCTGAAGGCGAACCAGTTGCGCCGCATAGAGAAGCTTTACCAGCGGCGAATCTCGCCACACCAGATAGTCACTCCTGAATTCGCGCGCCAGATGTCGGAGCTTTCGCATGAGACGCGAAGACAGATAGGCGTATTGATTGACCGCAAGGGCTACGTTGAATATGTGGTGGTTGGCGATGCGCGTCGCATAGAGTTACCGGATTTCAAGCGCGTGCGCGTGGGCGCAGACCGTTTTCGCGGCCTTCGCTGCGTGCATACTCACTTGCGAGGCGAAGATTTGACGCAGGACGATTTGACCGATCTCGCTCTGCTGCGTCTTGATTTGATGGCCGCAATTGATGTTGACGAGCGAACTGGTCTGCCCAATCTTGTGAGAGCCGCGCACCTGCTTCCTTCGACCGTTGCCGAGTTGGACTCAGCGTCTAAGGCAAAACCTTTCGCTTTTCTCAAGCCGACTCACCCTGCCCAGATTGATATTGATTTCCTGGAACTCATTAACTCGCTCGAAGAGGAGATGGCGCGCAATCGTCGCACAGCCCGTCGCGCAGATGATAGAGAGCGCGCGATTCTCGTAGGAGTCACGACCACTTCCCTTTCGGAAGCGGAAGAGTCAATGGCGGAGCTGCATGAACTGGCGGCGTCCGCGGGCGTTGTCGTTTTAGACGAAATCATACAGCGCAGGCCGCAGATTGATCCGCGCACTATTCTAGGCAAAGGCAAGCTGGAAGACCTGCTCGTTCGCGCGCTTCAACTCGGCGCTGACCTGATTATTTTCGACCGTGAGCTATCGCCCGCTCAGGTGCGCGTCGTTTCGGAAGAGACCGACTTGAAGATTATTGACCGCGCGCAGCTAATTCTGGACATCTTCGCCCAGCGCGCTCAGTCGCGTGAAGGCAAGATTCAAGTCGAGTTGGCTCAGTTGAAATATCTTCTGCCTCGTCTTATCGTCGGGCACGATTCTGCGTTCTCACGTCTGGCTGGCGGGATAGGCGGGCGCGGCCCCGGCGAAACGAAGCTTGAAACAGACAGGCGGCGCGTGCGCGACCGTATACATCGTCTGGAGAAAGAGATTGAGACACAGCGCCAGCGCCGCCACGAGCGGCGAAAAGAGAGAACAAGACACCAGCTACCCGTTATTTCAATCGTCGGCTACACAAATGCAGGAAAGTCCACGCTCCTGAATACGCTCACGGCCAGCAGCGTACATGCGGAGCAACGCATGTTCGCTACGCTCGACCCGACTTCGAGACGATTACGCATGCCGCGCGAGCAAGAGGTCATCATCAACGACACTGTGGGATTCATACGCGACCTGCCGCCCGATTTGATTGCAGCTTTCCGCGCCACTCTGGAAGAGATAAACGAAAGCGACCTGCTTATTCATCTGGTGGACGCATCGAACCCGCGCGTCGCGCAGCAGATCGAATCGGTGGAGAGAATTTTGCGGGACCTGGGCTACGAGCATATACCGCGCCTGCTTGTTTTCAACAAAGCCGATATGGTTGACGAGCAGACGCTTGAATCCGTGATGCGCGCCAACTGTCAGAACGGCGCGCGCGAGTGCGTCGCCGTTGCGGCGATTAAAACCGCGACGCTTGCGCCCATGCTCGAAAAAGCAGGCTCAATCCTGGCGCGTAATCTTGTAGATCAGGTTAAGAGGTTGCCCGAAGCGAATGAAGAAGAGCAGATGGCGCTCTCTAAAGTTGAATTAACCCTGTAATGAGCAGACGTAGCACACGTTTCAACAGTCCACAAAATCAGGCACGCGAACTGGTGCGGCGCTTCGTGGTAGTTCCATTCCGGTGGCTGTCGCCGACGATGCGCTTCCTCATAGGTTTCTCCGTCCTCGTAATCCTGACAACACTTCTGATAGCAACGGCACGCACTCGCACTTCTGTGGAAGATTACAAAGTGGGCGACATCGTGCGCCGCACCGTTATCTCTCCCGCAGACATCGGCGGCATTGATTACACCGAAACAGTTCGCCGTCGCACCGCTGCGATGGAGTCCGTGCGCGCTGTCTTCAACTTCAACCCTACGCAGTCTGAAAATGCCGTGCAGATTTTTCGCTCTTCATGGGAAGAGTTGCAGCGACAGTTTGAGTCTAAAGCGCAGGGAAGAAGAGAGCCGGAGTGGCCCGGCATAGGTGGACAGGCTGTTTCCCGCGCGATCATCGCTCACAAATTCGACCCGAACGATTTCGCTCGCCTAACCAGAATCTTGCGCGAGACGAGTGACGGCTACATTTACGAGGACACGGACGCGGATCGTCTGGCGCAGGATATTGTGCTGGTGGATGCGCGAACGCCCGGCGTCGAGACGGTGCTGACGATGGCTATGAGCCGCATGACTTCGCAGACGAAAGCGCGGCAGAACTTGAGAGAGCGGCTGTCGGAGATGCGCGGCTGGACGGCGGAAGAGCAGTCGGCGCTAGCCGCTGCCATGCTGCCCCTTGTGAAGCCGAACGTCATATTCGATCAGATCGCAACCGAAAACTCACGCGACGCTGCCGGACAGAGGGTTTCACCTGCCGACCTTTCGCTAAAACGAAACCAGGTCATCGCGCGAGAAGGCGACACGGTAACGCAAGCGATGCTGGTGCAGTTCACAGCCATACGAGCTTACGCCAAGCGGGGTCGTCCCTGGCACAATTTTCTGGGACTGCTGTTTATAGTCGCAGCGCTCTACTGGCTCGCATGGGAGTTCATAGAGCATCGCAGCACAGCCGTTCAACTCACCCTCTCCGTCAGAAAAGCTTTCGCACTGGTTGGCGCGTCCGTGCTGGTTCAGACAGTGTTGATGCGCGTGGGCTTCATCATCGCAGACAGCATCGCTAACAAGAGCGAACGCGCGCCATTTAACGATCCGGCCATCTGGAATTTCGCAATCCCCTTCGCATCTGCGGCGCTTCTCGTTGCTCTTCTCGTTGACACACAGCTTGCCCTGATAACAGGGTTGATGACAGCGCTCTTCGCAGGAATGCTGGCTCCATCCGGGATAATGCAGACGCTCTACGCTATGGCCTCGTCAGCCGCAGCGATTTACGGCATAGGCCGCTACCGCGAGCGACAATCCGTCACCGTTGCAGGATTGGTCGTAGCGGGACTGAACACGATCATGGGCATTTCGCTCATTGCATACGCTCAGCAACCGCTGACGCTGAATACAATTTTGCTGGTAGCGGGATGCGGCGTTGTGGGCGGTCTGCTCACCACTGTGTTCACAGCCGGAGGTCTGCCCGTCAACGAATCAACGTTCGGCATTCTGACGGACGTTAAGCTGCTGGAGCTTTCAAACGCAGACCTGCCTGTGCTAGGGCAACTTGCTATAAGAGCGCCTGGAACGAACCAGCATTCGCACGCCGTAGGTCAACTTGCAGAGGACGCTTGCAGAGCAGTTGGCGCTAATCCTCTGCTCGCACGCATCGGCGCTCTCTATCACGATATAGGAAAACTCGCCGCGC
>DATHJK010000147.1:0-3043 GCA_035316225.1 Pyrinomonadaceae bacterium | reverse complement strand
ATCCAGACCCTCCTCTTTGAGCAAGGCTTCGAGCACTCTGGTTCCCTTCACTTTGGGCGCCAGTGTGTTCTCTGTCACGCCGTACTGGTCAGTTTCAATCAATCTTCCCGGCGAGATGCCCGCCGCGTGAATCACGCCGTTAATCTTGCCGAACTGCTCGCGCGCCCTTCGCAACACCTCTCGCATTTGATCTTGATCGGAAACGTCGGCGCTCGCAACGAGCACTTCCGCGCCAAGATTTTCCATCGCCTGTATCCTGCGAATCTTGCTGCTCACATCCGTCTCGCCCGTATGAGTCAAGAGCCACTGCTGCCATTCGCCTTTCGCCGGAAATGCGGAGCGACCCACCAGCACCAGTTTCGCTCGCAAGCTGTGCGCCAGATGTTCCGCCAGCACAAGGCCGATGCCTCCCATACCGCCGGTGATTAAGTAAACTCCTTCTTCCCTCAAACGTGTGCTCGCATGGGGAACTCGTTCGAGTCTGACCGGCTCGAAAGCTTGAATCCAGCGCTGATTCGCGCGATAGGCGACAACCGCTTCCGGCGAATCCGACAAAAGCTCAGACGCAATTTGCGCTATCAGCCTCTCTTCCTGCCAGCTATTTTTTTCGGAGAACACGACATCAATGCTGCGGCAGGTGATGTTGGGATATTCCTTCGGGATAACTTTGCACGGGGCCAGAATGGTCGCCTTCTCCGGCACAACGCGGTCTTCTACGGTCACGTGCTGCATATTGTCAGACAAGATCGTGATTGAAATCTTATCGCTCACATTATGTTGTCCAAGCGCCTGTGCTAGAAAGATGAGGCTATAGAAGCTCTCGTGCAGCACTCGTTCCGAAAACTCTTCCCTCGATTGAGCATACTCCGGCGCTGTAATGCTCAGCGAATGAAGTATCGCTCCCGGCATCTTGCCACGCGACTTCAGGTCAAGGACTAAAGCCTGGTAATCTTCCGGCTGGGAAACTGAGATTGTGTAGTCCAGATCACCTCGCTGAGCGAATCCCTTACCCGGTCTCACGGCAATTACTTCGCCGCCGCTTTGCTCAAGCTTCTGCTTGAGTCGCGCACTGACGCCGCGTTCGTCCATAAATACTAGCCAGACTGATGACTGCTCACTTCGCGCGCTCGCTTCGTTTATAACGGGCGGCACGGACGGCTTCCAAAAGGGAAGGTAAAACCAATCTGCGACATCCGGCTTTTTGCGCGGCACATCATCAAGCCCATTGTGAGTTGCCGCCTGCTTTTGCCACTCGACCCAGTAGCGGCGGCGCTCAAACGGGTAAGTTGGGAGCGGCACGCGATGACGCAATTCGTGAGCGTAGAATTCCGGCCAATCAATCGGCACACCTGCCAGCCATAATCTTCCCAGCGCCTTCATCAAAAACTCTTCGTCGGAGCTTTGCTCGTTAGGATGCCCCAGAGAATTGATTACGAGTTGTCCGCTTTCGCGTGCCATCGGTCTGACCATAGTGCTCAAGGTCTGTCCCGGCCCGACTTCCAGCATCACCATCTTCGCGTCCTTCAGCAATTCCGAGATGCCATCTGCGAAGCGTACAGTCTGGCGCAAGTGCCGTGCCCAGTAATCAGGATCGGTCGCGTCGTTAGACGTTATCCACGTTCCCGTCACATTGGACACGTAACGAATCTTCGGAGCGTTGAGCTTCACTCGCTTAACGTGACTGGTGAATTCCGCGATGATCGGTGACATCATCTGAGAGTGAAACGCATGAGAAGTAAGCAAGCGGCGGCTATTTATGCCCTTCTCCGCGAGCCGCTTTTGCAACTCATCTATCGCATCGCTAGTCCCTGACACGACACAGAGGGATGGCCCATTGATCGCTGCCACGCAGAGTTGCTCGCCGAGCATAGAGCGAAGCTCATCAGCCGGGAGATGTACGCTGAGCATCTCGCCTACGGGCAGCGATTGAATCAGTTTCCCTCTGAGCGCGACTAGCTGTAGCGCGTCTTCCAGAGAGAAGACTCCGGCAAGGCAAGCGGCGACGTACTCGCCTATGCTGTGACCTATCATCGCGCGAGGATTGATGCCCCACTTCATCCAAACTCGCGCGAGCGCATACTCGATGACAAACAACGCGGGCTGCGTCACATGAGTTTGTTGAAGCCGTGCTGCGGCCTCTTCCCTTCTCTCTTCGGTTGGATACAGCACCTCGCGTAGATCAAAACCGAGGTGAGGCTTGAGCAACTCGCAGCACTGACTGACCTGCTCGCGGAAGAGAGGTTCATGCCTGTACAGATCAAGCCCCATGTTCACATACTGCGTTCCCTGTCCCGGAAACATAAAGACGACATGGCTACGTTGCGCTTCGCCCGTGAAGGTGAAAACTCGCTCAGGATCGAGCATGGCAAGCGCCGTCTGAGCGTCATCATTAGCGCGGCACACAATCGCGCGGCGATGGCTGAAAGTTTTTCGCCCGACCTGCAAGGTGTAAGCAATATCAGCCAGGTTGGATTCCGTGTGCTGTTTGAGATGTGCTGCAAGATTGGCGGTCGCCTTATCAAGGGCAGTTTCGGTCTTTGCCGAAAGCGTCAACAGATGGTATGGCCTTGAACTGCTTGACGGCTCAACAGTCGGGGCTTCTTCAACGATAACGTGCGCGTTAGTGCCACCAATACCGAAGGAGCTGACGCCTGCGCGACGCGGCGCGCCGTTAGTCTTCCATTCGGACAAATCTTTATTAACGTAGAAAGGGCTGTTGTCGAGATCAAGCGCGGGGTTTGGCTGCTCAAAATGCAAGCTTGGCGGGATTGCTTTATGTTCGAGCGCCAGCACAGTCTTGATGAGCGAGGCCACGCCTGCCGCTGTGTCAAGGTGGCCTAGGTTTGTCTTCAGCGAGCCGACGGCGCAGAACCCTTTTTCGCTAGTGCTCTCGCGGAAGACCTGCGTGAGAGCGGCGATTTCAATGGGGTCGCCGAGCCTCGTTCCTGTCCCGTGCGCTTCAATGTAACTGATAGTTTCCGCATCAATGCCAGCCGCCGATTGAGCGGCGCGAATCGCCTCCGCCTGACCTTCTACGCTCGGA
>DATHJK010000146.1:0-3437 GCA_035316225.1 Pyrinomonadaceae bacterium | reverse complement strand
TAACCGAAACCGGCGGTCTTAAGAATCGCGGGAGTGCCGAGTTCGCCAAGCCCCGCGCGCAAATCCTCTATTGACCTGATGTGACGAAAGCGGGTTACGGGAAAGCCGCGACTCGCCAGAAAAGTCTTCTCGCCGATGCGGTGCTGCGTTGTATGAAGCACATGGCCGCTCGGCCTGACAGGTACGATCTCTGCAACAGCTTCGACGGTTGAAGAGGGCACGTTCTCGAACTCGAACGTGACGACATCAACACCTCGCGCAAACTCGCGCACGGCATCGCGGTCGTCGTAAGCGGCTGTTATCTCTTTGTCTGAGATTTGACCTGTCGGCGTGTCTGTTTCGGGCGAGAAAGTGTGGACTAGATAGCCCATGCGGCGCGCGGCCATTGCGAACATGCGTCCCAGTTGGCCGCTGCCAAGTACGCCAATGGTTGCGCCGGGCAAGATTGGCTTCGAGTTCACTTCAGATCGGCCTCGCGCACCTGTTGTTCCTGACTGGCGCGAAAATCTCTTAAGCGCTCGCGCAATTCTGGCCGCGTGTTGGCGAGTATCTGTACGGCCAGAAGCGCGGCGTTCTTAGCCCCGGCCTCGCCTATTGCGAGCGTGCCTACAGGGATGCCGCCGGGCATCTGCACTATGGAGAGCAAACTGTCCAGACCATTCAGAGACCTGCTTTTTACGGGCACGCCCAGCACAGGAACAAGCGTCTGCGCAGCGACCATGCCGGGCAAGTGAGCAGCGCCGCCAGCGCCCGCGATTATCACTTCGAGGCCGCGCTTCTCAGCCGCCACAGCAAACTCTGCCATGAAGCGCGGCGTGCGATGCGCAGAGACCACGCGGCACTCGTGCGGGACATCGAACTCCGTCAAAACATCTGAAGCCGCGCGCATGGTCTCCCAATCGGACTTGCTCCCCATTATGACGGCGACAAGCGGTTTTTCCGGCGTAGGCTCAGCACTCATTTTCGGTTTATTCGAACTCAACTTCTTAGCGTCTTTGCGTCTTGGCGTGAAAATCTATCTCACGCCAAGACGCAAAGACGCTAAGAAGAACGCGAAGGAGTTAAGTTATTATTCGGTGTTGGGATTCACTTCCTTCTTTATCTCTATGCTCTCAGGATTCTGCGCGCCGGGAATCGGAGAGCCTGGCTGATGCCTACCTTCCAGTTTCTCGGTAGGGCTTTCCGACGGGTCAATCTCTTCATCGTCCTTAGCCCGCACCTGTCCTTCATTTGAACTCATAATCATCTCCCCTTTTTAATTTTTCTAACCCTGATCGACCGAGTAGCCCGGTCGGCCATCGAAGTTGCAGAGGTTTTCCGTCTTGATGAAATCGAACCCTGCATCCATCACGCGCTGAAGAAGCTCTATTATCTGCTGGTGCGTCACCGTGCCGCCTTCCCCGCTCGACAGGAAACGGCAGCGCCAGTGATCCGTACAGAAAGTTTCCGGAAACCCGTCGGGCCAAACTCGCGTTCCGCGATTGCTTATCATCGCAAGCTTCAGCCCATCCATGACAAGCGGACTCAATCCTTCGCCAAGATCGTTAGCAGCGCCCTTCGACCAATCGAGAAACACGTCAACGCCCACAAGCTCTTTCTTTGCGCCGGAATTTTCCGTGATGAAAATAGTGTCCGTGAGACTTTCGTCCGACCCGGCTGCATTCTTGTAGCTGACGGCTTTCAACTGTTGCGGCTTCTGTCCCATTCGCTCAACGACCGCCTGCGCGAACTCGCGCGTGCCAACTTTTTGTTTGCTCACGCGCTCGTCGTAAACATCGTAAGTGTGTACGCCGTCTTCAATCGTCCGAAGCCATGCATTGTGAACTCGCTCGGCCACGTCCGCCTGATCTATGTGAACCAGCATCATCACAGCGCCTAAGAGAAGGCCGGAAGGGTTCGCTAAGTTTTGTCCTGCGCGGCGCGGAGCAGAGCCGTGAATCGCCTCGAACATTGCCGTGTGAGTTCCAATGTTGGCAGAGCCTGCGAGGCCGACTGAGCCTGCTATCTGCGCGGCAACGTCCGAGAGAATGTCGCCGTAGAGATTCGGCATCACGACGACATCGAACGCTTCGGGCGTGTCGGCGAGCTTCGCCGCGCCTATGTCAACAATCCAGTGCTCGTTCTCTATCTCAGAATATTCAGCCGCTATCTCATCAAAAACTTTATGGAACAACCCGTCGGTCATCTTCATTATGTTGTCTTTAGTGAAGCAGGTGACCTTCTTGCGATTGTTCCGCCGCGCATACTCGAAAGCGTAACGCACGATCTTTTCACAACCGGGGCGCGAGATGAGTTTCAGGCATTGAAAGACCTGATCCGTCTGGCGATGCTCAATCCCTGCATAGAGGTCTTCTTCGTTCTCGCGCACGATGACAACATCCATGCCCGTATGCTTGGTCTCCACGAACGGATGATAAGAGACGCACGGTCGCACGTTAGCGTAAAGCCCCAGAGCTTTGCGCACCGTCACATTCAGACTTTTATAACCTCCGCCCTGCGGCGTAGTAATCGGAGCTTTCAAAAAAACTTTCGTGCGTCGCAAAGATTCCCACGCGCTCGGCTCTATGCCAGCCGCGTTGCCTGAGAGATAAGCCTTCTCGCCTATGACTATGGTTTCTATATCCAGCGTAGCGCCCGCGCCTCTCAAAATATTGAGCGTCGCGTCCATTATCTCCGGCCCGATGCCGTCGCCGTGCGCGACTGTGATAGGAACACTTTTCGGCATGACAATACTGCCTTTCGAGGAATTTTTTTATTTGATGAACTAAAGAAGGTTGAACTATATGCCAAAAGCGACGTGGCAGGCAACGAGCGAGGCGAGGTGTAAACAGGTTCTGAAGATGCAGTGAAGAGAAGCGGCAGGCTCTCGCACTACTACTCTTGCGAGACAACCGCACGACAACCAGTTTCAAGAAGTTATTTCGAGTAGTGTTCGGCTCCCATGAAGTGCAGCGATACGTAAGGCTCGTCGCCGACGACCCAGCTATCGTGTGCGACGGGTGGTATGTAAAAGAGATTTCCCGGCGTAAGCTCCACGATTCTGCCATCGGACATTGCCGCCACCGCTCGCCCTGAAATGACAAGCCCTACATGCTCGACTTCGCAGAGTGGAGCGCCGACGCTGCGACTGACATGCTCCGACCACTTCCATCCCGGCTCATAAGTAGCTCGCCCGATTGTGAGGCCGCCGACTTTGACTATCTCGAACCTGCCCTTCTCAAACACTCTAGTCTCGTCCGGGTTATCGAAGCGTTTCAGTTCTACATCAATCATACGACGTTCGCTCCGTGCTATGCGTATATGTGTCTGTATACACAACTAATATCGTTTGACCGTATGGGAAGGCTTAACTGCGACGCAGAGCGCGAAGAAGAAGCACCGAAGAGCGCAAAAGAGATTGAATTCCTTTGCGACCCTTAGTGCTTCTTCTTTGTCAC
>DATHJK010000145.1:0-11685 GCA_035316225.1 Pyrinomonadaceae bacterium | reverse complement strand
GATGCGCTTCATAGAGTTCATGCCGCTCGATTCCGGTCATGAGTGGTCGCGCGACGACGTAGTTTCGGGGCGAGAGATTTTCCAGCAGATCGACGAGCGTTTCCCGCTCATCCCGCTCGATGTGCGTCGCGGTTCGGAGACTTCCGCTCGTTATCGCTTCGCAGACAATGCTCCGGGCGAAATCGGAATCATCGCGCCCGTCACACAACCATTCTGCGGCGCATGCTCTCGCATACGCCTCACCGCAGACGGCCAGATAAGAACCTGTCTTTTCTCAACCGTAGAGCACTCCTTGCGCGACGTTGTTCGCAACAATGCTTCTCGCGTTGAAATTATAGAGTTCATAGAATCCGTAGTGATGAAGAAAGAGCCTCGCCACTTCATCAATGATCCAGATTTCCATCCACCTTCACGAACCATGAGTTTCATTGGCGGCTAACCATTCGAGGTGTTCGTATGAGTACGAAAGTTGAAGCGACGATTGAAGACCTATACAAAGTCGAAGGCAAGGCCGAACTCATTAACGGAGAGATTGTGCAAATGTCACCCGCCGGAGGTTTGCCGAATTACGCAGCAGGAGAAATTTTCATCTCTTTGCGGGAATACGCGAAGCGAATGAAGAAAGGCTATGCGGTTAGCGATAACACGGCCTTCGTTGTGAACCTACCGCATCGAAAATCATTCAGCCCTGGCACAGCATTTTACGTTGGCAATATCACTATGAAATTCTTTGAGGGCGCGCCTGTTTTCGCCGTCGAGGTTAGAAGCGAAAGTGATTACGGCCCAAAGGCTGAACGCGCCATGTCAAAGAAGCGCGCGGACTATTTTGCAGCCGGAACGCAGGTCGTGTGGGACGTTGATTTGCAGAGCGGGACGGTCGTTCGAGTATATCGTTCGAGCGCCCCCGAAAGCCCTAACGTTTATAGACGTGGTGAAATCGCCGGGGCAGAGCCTGCTGTGCCGGGTTGGATGATGGCGGTCGATGATCTCTTCGTTAAAGAGTAAGCTTTAGAAGCTATTGAGAGATTGAAAGTTTAGAAAAGTTTTCAGGGGAGCTTCGCGCTGACGAACGAGGCTGAGAGTCCGCGAATTGCGGATTGCATATATCGGAACGCAGATTGAAGAAATTCATCTCTTTTAATCCGCATTCCGATATCCACAATCCGCAATCAGAGGAGACCCTTTGAACCTGATACGGTTAGTACCGTCGAAGGGAGAAACGCCGGGAATGCCGTTTCATCTTCTGTTCGAGGTGAGACGGTTTTTCTTTTTTCAGGCCGATGGGATGCGGCCAGAAAGCTAAGTGAATATTATGAAGGCAATCAAAGAGAGTGTTAACGGGCGCGAGAATAAGAGCGAAGAGATTGAAGACAACAGAGAGCGCTTTCCAAATTCGCGTAGAGTTTATGTTGAAGGAAGCGGCGCTAATCTTCGCGTCCCATTCCGCGAAATCTCGCTCAACCCATCGAAGGATTTTTTCGGGAAGCTGGAAGAGAACCCGCCGCTTAGCGTCTATGATACGAGCGGGCCGTGGGGCGACCCATCTGAAAAATGCGACGTGCGCGAAGGATTGCCGAGCTTGAGGCGCGAGTGGATTCTTGCGCGCGGCGATGTTGAGGAATACGAAGGGCGCGAGATTAAGCCGGAGGACAACGGCTATTTGACCGAGGGCGCGGAAGAGTACGCGCGAGGGAAGACGAAAGGAAAGCTGGAAGAGTTTCCGGGCTTGCGCCGCGCACCGCTCAAGGCAAAACAAGGCAAGCGCGTCACTCAGATGCACTACGCGCGGCGTGGAATCATCACGCCCGAAATGGAATTTATTGCGATACGCGAGAACATGGGGCGCGAGGCGGCGCAACATCTTTCTGGCGATACCAATGACCGCAGCTCGCTCTTTCATCAACATCGCGGGCGCAGTTTCGGCGCTTCGATTCCTGAATATGTCACGCCCGAATTTGTGCGCGACGAAGTTGCGCGTGGCCGGGCTATCATCCCCGCGAACATCAATCACCCTGAAGCCGAGCCTATGATTATTGGCCGCAACTTTCTGGTGAAGATAAATGCGAACATAGGAAACTCTGCCGTCGCATCCTCGATTGACGAAGAAGTGGAGAAGATGCGCTGGGCTACGCGCTGGGGCGCGGACACCGTTATGGACTTGTCAACGGGCAAGAACATACACGCGACGCGCGAGTGGATTCTGAGAAATTCGCCCGTGCCGATTGGGACTGTGCCTATTTATCAGGCGCTGGAAAAAGTCGGAGGCAAGGCGGAAGAGTTGACGTGGGAGGTTTACCGCGACACGCTGCTTGAGCAGTGCGAGCAGGGCGTTGACTACTTCACGATTCACGCTGGGGTGCGTCTCGCTTACATTCCTCTGACCGCGAAGCGAATGACAGGAATAGTCTCGCGCGGCGGCTCCATCATGGCTAAGTGGTGCCTGGCTCATCACGAAGAGAGCTTCCTCTATACGCATTTCAGAGAAATCTGCGAGATCATGTCCGCTTACGATGTCTCTTTCAGTCTGGGCGACGGGCTGCGCCCCGGCTCAATCGCGGACGCGAACGACGATGCGCAGTTCGCGGAACTGGAGACTCTGGGCGAGTTGACGCAGATTGCATGGGAGCATGAAGCCCAGGTGATGATAGAAGGGCCGGGTCACATCCCCATGCACCTCATCAAAGAGAACGTGGACAAGCAGCTTGAGATTTGTCAGGAAGCGCCGTTCTACACTCTTGGCCCACTCACGACCGACATAGCGCCGGGCTACGATCACATCACCAGCGCGATAGGCGCTGCGATGATAGGGTGGTTCGGAACGGCCATGCTCTGCTACGTCACGCCGAAAGAGCATCTTGGCTTGCCGAACAAGCAGGACGTGAAAGAGGGCGTCATAGCGTACAAGATAGCCGCGCACGCTGCCGATCTGGCGAAAGGCCACAGGGGCGCGCAAACGTGGGACAACGCTATGTCGAAAGCTCGTTTCGAGTTTCGATGGGAAGACCAGTTCAACCTCGCGCTAGACCCCGAAGTCGCGCGCGAGTACCACGACGAGACGTTGCCGCAGGAAGGGGCCAAGCTCGCTCACTTCTGTTCAATGTGCGGCCCGCATTTCTGTTCCATGAAGATAACGCAGGAAGTGCGCGACTACGCGGCGCAGAAAGCTATGGACGAAGAGAAAGCCATTGAAGCGGGATTGAAAGATAAGGCCGCCGAGTTTGTCGCCGCCGGCGCGGAGATTTATCAGGGCAATCTGCCGGAAGGCGTTAAGCTGGAACACTGAAGAATCGGGCTGCCCGGAGGAAAAATCTACCTGAGAGAGTGTTCTTAAGGCATAAGCAGTCGAGCTTAGAACGTAAGCTCGACTGCTTATGCCTTAAGCTTGTCATCTTAGAAAGAAAGCTCCTCCGCTTATAAGGAAAGATTGCCAGCTTACGTTCTAAGCTCGCGAGCTTAGAACGTAAGCTTGACCGCTTTGGTTAAAAGCATGTGTGCTTTTGTTGAAAGCTCTCTTGCTTAGAACTTAAGCATACGTGCTTTTAAGGCTGGCAAGTGTGCTTTGCTCATTAGGAGATGCAACATGATAAAGTTTCTCAGGCTTTGCTTCTTCATCCTCGCACTTGTCTTCTGTACCGTTGTCGCCGTAGACGCGCGCGCACAAGGGGCGGGGGACATTCATCGCGTTGATTTTAAGAATTTCACTTATCATCCATCATGCTCTTTCGATAATCGTCAGATACGAACGCGCAACGGCGCGTACAATCGCAATCGGCAGGATGACAGGATGGAGTTTAAGATTGGCGACATTGTATACGGCGATTTGACGAATGACGGGCGCGACGAAGCAGTGGTGATTTCAAGGTGTAGTACAGGCGGCACGGGCTTTTACACGGAAGGCTATGTCTACACCATGCGTGGCAGTCGCCCTGTTGAGATAGTCAGGCTTGAGATGGGCGACCGCGCGTTGGGCGGCATCTTCGGGGTGAAGATTTCAGGAGGGCTGCTCACGGTCGAGCGTTACGCGCCGGATGTGGCGGGCGAGGGCGCGTGCTGTCCAAAGTATATAGAGACAACTACGTATAGATTGCGTGGCCGCAGACTCGTTCAGGTAGGAAGGAAGCGAAGAAGAAACGCGGAAACGGAAAATAATTAAAGAGCTGATACCAAGTTGCAATAAAAAGAGAGCGCAGGACGAGAAGCTAATTTCTCATCCTGCACCTTTTTCTTTTTTAGTCTCGCCCTCTCTTTAATGCAACTCGAAGTTGTAGCTGATTGTGCCTCTGACCTTGACGGGCTGACCTTGAATGGTGACGGGCGTGAACCTGGCCTGGCGTGCGGCGTCAACCGCTGCCTGTTGCAAAGCGGGCGGGCCTGATATGGCCTGAGCTTCGACTACATTGCCCTGCTCGTCAACAAGAACCTGCACGTTGACCGTGCCGCTTGCTCCTGAATCTCGCGCCTCACGCGGGTAGACGGGTTCAGGCAAACTCACTGCTCTGCCGTTGAGAAGTCCGCCGTTAATCGGTCTGCTCGTATCAATCGTGTGGCGCTCCATCTGCGAAACGTCCACCTGATCCGTCGATCTGCGGCGGACGAAGATAGCGCCGCGCGCAACCAGCCCGGCTCTCTCAGCTAGAGCGTTGACGACCGAATCGGTCAACTGCTTGTTCGCCAGCTTGAAACTGGTTATGCCTGCGACGTGCGTATCCGGGTCAGCGAACTGAAGCGTCAGATACTGGTACTTCTTCTTGATGAAAGCCGCTGGCAGGTTGAGAAGGTAAGGAGCGGGGATGGAGCTTATGACTGTGGCGGCTGCCGGGCGGCGCGCCTGCGTGTCAGCGAAAGCAGACATGACCCCGGCATAAGGGATGAACAGATATTCTTGCCCCTGCTTGTTGTGAAAGACAAGACGCTGGTTTGTGTCGTCGAAAGTCAGAGTGCCGTCCTGCCTCTTGTTATAGCCGAAAATGCCGCCCTCGTACTTGGCCTTAATCGGCTGCGTGGGGGGCGACGCGGGCAATTGCGCAGGCTGGCTATTAGAAATGGGCATGCTGCCAGTCTGTGATGTGCCATTGCGCGGCCCCTGCGCCAAACCGACGACTGCAATAAATAGAACGAGTAGACTCGTGACAAAAATCTTCGATGATTGATTCATCTTAAACTCTCCGTGAGATGTTAGGTTCTGAAGTGAAAGAAGGGGGAGCAATATTAAAGACGCATTCCGCCGACCGTGCGTTGCCAGACCAGCGCCTGTTTTAGCACGCAGAGCCGCTGCCGCTCTTCCGGCAGGCACGCTGGCTCCAACTGTTCAATGATAGCCTCAATCAGCGGCACGGCGAAAGCGCCCGCGTGCGTGATGACCTGTGAGTAATAGTGAAGCTGCACGCGCCCATCCCGGCCTGCATGAAAGCGGCGCACGCCCTCTGCATCCAGAGCATAAACATCCTGATTGACAGGAATCACACGACGCGGGACAGCCTGCTGATTCTCACTGCCTGCCTTATCGCGCCACCCCAGAAGCAGTATGCCAATCAGCGTGCCCTGCTCGTTCAAATAGTCTGGACTCAGCACTGACAGGTCTGAAGCCGGAGACAGCCTCGGCCCGAAGTTTCCGTAATCAGGGTTGGCAAGCTGCGAGTTGTAGATGACGCCAACGATCTCAACGTCGTCCACAGGAATAGAGACGAACTGAGCGAAGCCGTAATCGGTCGCTGCCGGAGGCGAGTCAACATCCAGATGGTCAATCACGCGCCCCACGTAATCAACATGAGAATTCGATTTAACTATCTTCGCCAGTCGAACCATATTCTGAATTGCGGACGGGCGGATTTCGGATTGTGGATTTGAAGAACTGGATTGAACTTGAATTAACAGCTTATTTCTTAAGCCTGCTTTTCAATCCGCAATCCAAAATCCGCAATCTCTAAAATCCTCTTCCCCACTGGGGTATCTTGTAGAGAATCCACCACAGGAAAAGCTGTGCGCCCAGGATTACGACGCCGAGTATGATGCTGGTATATGCGGCGCGGCGACCGCCCAAGTCAGTCGCGCGCACCGATTGCACGAATCCCCAGCTTCCGACTAGCACTGCGCCGGGGCAGAAGAGTATGCCAAGGTAAGGCACTAGCGAGTAGGTGACGAACGCCAGCGCAGTGGTAGAAGCGCCGTTACGATTCTGTCTCTGAAAGATTGGCCGCATAGTTTTATTTCGTGATGGACGATTGACGAACTGTGCGCTGCCCGAAACATTCGCGTGCTCAAATCGCGCTGCCGGTAGCCTGTGCTGTTGATGATAAGAGGCGCGCAGCGCATCAGCCGGGCGGTAATCTTCGTCGAGCGAGCGCCCGCAGGTTGAGCAAAATTGCGCACGCTCGCGATGCGCAACCGAGCCGCACGCGGCGCAAGTGAGCGATGAAGATTTCAGTTCTAACAGCTTCTCACTCATTACCGACGATAATACATGGAATTTTGATGAAACTCTAACGGCGTCGGACTTTGCTCACGGCCTTGCGCGAAACATTGAATCCAAAACCATTCTTTTCTGAAAACTCCTGTAAGATTCGCAGAAACTGCGCGCGGTCGCGCCCGCTGATAAAAGATGCCTCGTCCGCCGCCTCAATCGCATACGGATAGCCCAGACCGCTCACACACTCTGCGCGCACTGCATCAACCACATCGTCCAGCAGACCCGCTTCGTAAACCCATGCGGGCACATCAAGGCGTGCGGGCGCTCCCTCGCCAGTCATCTGCATGTATGTGAAGCCCACGAGCGGTCTGCCCTCTTCGTCGTCGAACCCCTCGCGCCGCGAGTAGCAGAAGGCTGTGCGGTCGCCCCATGCGCGAAGTACAGCAGCGCCGTAGCCGTCAACTTCAGCGTGTAGAAACTGCGCGTCGTAGATGGATAGTGCGTTAGCGTCTGTTCCGGTCGGATGAATCTCATCAATTAGGCGAACAAGGTCGCGCGCGTAGGATTGATCCACGTAGCCCACGACCGGAACATGCACATCGCGCGAGAATTTGATTAAATCAACCAGAGCCTGAACGTAATCATTCTGAATCCGTGTCTTCGGCTGGCCGATTGATATAAGAAGCGTGCCGTCGAAGAAGGCGACGGGCGTTCGCTCCCGTTGCAAGCGCCAATCTTTTTTCTTCTCAAGAAATCTTTTTATCTCTTCAATCTCAAGTTTGAAGCGATGAAGGCCAACTATGGTCTCAGCGTTAATGCGTTCTTCAGTCCTTGCCAGCAATTCTTCCGGCGAGATGATAGAGCATCGCGCCTGCTTCTCATATGGTTGGTCGCCAGTGTGCGGGTTCTCGAACCATGCGACCTGCACGACTGCGATGGGCATGGAGATTTCTCTTCCGGGAAGTAGCTGGCTGCCGTCGGCAGCGAAAGTTGTGCGCCCGTGCAGCGCGTCAATAGCCCAGCGCCGCGCCTCTTCGTGGTTACGCCACGTTAAGCCGAACGGTATGACCATCGAGCCTGCGCTCTCAAGCTCATGCGAAGGAAGCGCGCCCGCCTTTTTAGCGAACAATGGAGAGCGCTCAATCTCGCCAAGCGCGTCCGGCCTAAGCGCCAACAAGCGCCCGGCATAATCGCTTGTGCGCTCACGCCACGAGCGATCAAAGTTAACGAACTCCTCGCGCCGCTCATTCAACTCTTTTGTTAGAAGACTTGGGTACAACATAAGGGCAGTGATAAGTGATAAGTGATAAGTGATGAGATAAGAACTGCTTTCGTCTTATCACTCATCACTCATCACTTATCACTGTCTTTCTCACCTCTGCGCGCGCGACAGTTCCCTGATCGAGGGCGAGTAGCGTGTGGTCTTCAGGCGATTGTTGATGAAGGTGTAGACGATGCCGTCGCGCAAGTTGCTGTAGATGATTGCGCCGTGCAGGTCATCGCGCTTGAACTCGTGCTTTGCTGGAAGGCCCATTGATTCCGGCGTGTCTGAAGAGTTCTCGTGTTGTAGAACGATTTCAAGGACTGTGCCTTCCAACTCGGCGGGCAGCTTCTTGTTCTTGACGAAGCGTGCGTCTGTGAAAAAGATTGTGACGAGGCCGCCTGCTACTTTGAAGCGAAGCGTGCTGGGCGAGCCTGCTTCCTGCGGTAGCGGACGACCCAGTACGCGCTCAACGTCCGCACGCCTGGATTTCAGCGGCTCTATGCCGTTCCAACTCCCGGCCTGCGTTATTGGAGAAAAGATGAAAAGTGCGGCGAAGACTGCGGCAACTGTGATCGTCACGCGCCGCGCATGACACGCGAAGGGGATTAAGTTCGTCATGCATGGATGCTAACTGAAGAGCGTGACAAGTGACAAGAGAAAAGAGCGTGAATCGTGAATGGTAAATCGTCAATAGAGGTTAAGAGCTTTCGCAGTTAGCTTTTATCCATTCTCGATTCACGATTTACCATTCACGGCTTTTATCGTGCCTGTGGTGTCACACGTGCGACCGATTCTTTTAGCTCTGCGTCGTCCGGGGCAAGCGCTAGACCTTTTTGATATGCGGCGAGCGCTTTCGCGTACTGCCGTTGAACTTCGTAGGCGTAGCCGAGCAGGCGATAGACGTTAACGTTGTCGGGCATTTTGGTTGCGGCGCGTTCCAGCGCACTAACGGCCTTCGGATAATTCTTGGCGTTGACGTAGGCGAAGCCCAGCATGTAAAGCGTCTCGCCCTGCGCGTTAGTAGACGACGCCGCTCTCTCCAGAGTTTCAGCGGCGCGCTCATACTGTTTAGAACCTATCAGCGCCCTGCCGTAAACCAGCGTCGAGCGCTCGTCCGGGCGCAAGCGCATCAGTGACTCTGCCGCTCGAACCGCGCTCAGATAATCTGCCTGTGCTCTTGCCGCGTCCGTCTGCGCGTCCGCGCGTTGCAAATATGCGGAGGTGAGAAGTTCCCACGCCTGAGCCACGCGCGGGTCTGCGAGCGTGGCACGGTTGAGCGCGGCGATTGCGGCATCCGTCTCATTTCGTTTCAGCGCAATCTGCCCCAGATAGAATAGCGCGCCAGCCATCTTCGGGTTGGCGCTGACGGCTGCTTTGAACGAGCGCTCGGCGTCATCCGTTTGATTGAGTTGATACTGCGCTACGCCGCGAAGATAGAGCATGTCTGCATTGGGCTGCGCGCCCGCGCGACCGGTGGCCGCAATGAGCAGGGGCAAAGCTTGATCGAATTTTTTAGCGTAAGAGTAAGCCTGAGCCAGTGCGTCAACCGTGTTAGGGTCTTCCTGATTCGCGGCGCGTTGAAGGTCAAGCGCGCGCTGCAAATCCACGGCGGCCTCGTCGTACTGCCTCAAGCTCATCTCCGCAAAACCTGCAATCTTCCATGCTTCGGAATTGTTCGGGTCTGCTGCTGATAGGCGTTTGGCCTCGGTGGCGGCTGCCGCATACTGCCGCTGTTGCAGAAGCGCATAAGCGCGCGTGGTGTCGGAAGACGAAGAAGCGGGCGCTGTCCTGCTGGCGCTGGCGCTCGCCCTGCTGTTATTTGGAGTCGCAGGTTGATTCGTCTCCGTGTTGGTCGTACTCTCCGGCGGCGGATTGACGCGGCGCGGGCGAACCGAGCCAGATTGCCCTAAAGCGAAAGATGCGCTGAAAGGAAAGATGAAGGCGAGAGCTAAGAAGCTTCTGAATAATTTATGAGCCATTTTATAACCGGTGGATTTTTCTATCATGTTTTCGACATAGGAGAGCGGCGACTAGATTTGCGATGCTTTACCGGGCGATTAAGTTCGCTTACGAGCTAGAGATTCTAAATCGGTTCTGCGCAATTTTGCTCGCCGCCTACTCAATGAAGAGGGAATTTTCTCGCTTCAGATTTCAAGTCCGAACGTCCTTGTTTGCGTACGTTACCGTTGCACAGATTCATATTGACATATTCCAAAGCGTTGCAGTATTGTTTTGCGTCCTGGAGCATTGATGGGGTTGTCCCCGAAGCTGCACTCACAACTGCATCCTCCCGGCCAGCCTTCGCGCCAGTCTCACGCCTCGTGATTTCGAGCATCTCTCTTCTGCGAGTCCGTGCCCGAATAATCCCTGCTGTGAGAGTGTCCGTAATATCTATCCCAGGACGTTTTATAAAACCATCCTCGCTTCATGCACTCTCATTTCTGGCGCAACTCTCAAAGGCTCTGCTTTGAGAGAGGACGAGTCTTTCCATTCTCCCTGGAGGTACGAATATGTCCGGCTCGATAATGACTTTAGTTGACCAGAACGGAAGCCAATACAAGCTCGTCTACCAGACAAAGAGTTTGACCGATGCGACCGAAATCCTGACTCGGAAAGAAGCGGCCTTGATTCTGGCCGAGTACATCTTCAAGTCCACCGGATGGAATTTCGCAGCCGATTGGACCGATGACACTGAGCCGCAGCCGAACAAAGCCGGGGACTCCTTTGTGAAGAATATCTTTGTCGGCGATAGCGACTGGGTGCGTAAGCTCGGCGTTACCTTTTCAAACTTCACGCCTGAAACCTATCTCATACAGGTGCTCAACGATAATCTGATTCTGGCCGGTCTTGACAGCCCCGGTGATCCCTGGAATCTCAGCACGACGTATGGCACATCCAATACAGTGTATGCGAGGCCAACCACGCCGACGCTACACGCTGTCTCCGCTTTTCTGCAAACATATGTTAAGGCACGCTGGTACTGGCCCGGATGGTCTCCGGCGGACGAGAAGTTGCTCGGCAGGGCTGAGCCGTCAGGTTTTGGAGAAAGCTATGATGATCTGCACTCAATCGGGCTTAAGCTGACGTTGCCGCTCAACCGTACCGAGCAGCCGACCTCTTCGCTTCGTGACCTTGAGTTGCCGTGGTATCCCATGAGTCTTCACAATCTGGGCTTCAGCTACGACAAAAATCCGACGGGCAATTCTTTCGCCAGCATGATGTCCAGACGCTACAAGCGTTGGATACGGCTCAACCGGCTCGGAGGCTTCGACCAGATATATGTACAGCACTACTGGTATTCGCTCATGCCCAAGGCGCGCTATGGCGAAGTGGGGCAGACATCTCTGCCGCCAGGCCCTGCCGACTTCTACGCTTTCTATAAATACGATCCCGCTCAGCCGGCTAAGCGCGGCGGCAACGAGGAGATTCTGCCCTTCAACAATTATCCCATTGATGGGAAATATCAGATTTGTGTTTCGGGCACAGACACCACCCAAAAAGAGAACCCGAAGATTCTGACAGAGATAGTAAATTATCCGAGTGACGGTACGATTGATAAGAGTGGAGACACTGGCGGCATCGCTTACCAGATTTTACACACGGCGTCACAGCCGCAACATTCGATCTCCATTGCGCCCAACGACGATGACGGCCACTGCACCTGCGCTCTGTGTTATGAGAAGGACAACGTGAAGCCGACCGGGACTGCGAACCAGTTCACTTACGATACGAATTATTTGAGTGGCACGCGCAATCTAGGCGACCGCTATTTCTGGTTCTTCAACAAGGTCGCTAAGATGGTGAGCCAGCAGAGCGCTGCTCTGCATTCTCCCTGCTGGGTGACGACCTTCGCTTATGGTGATTACATTCTGCCTTACAGCGTCAAAGCCAGCGTCAAAGCAGGCTCGGTGAGCTTAGAGAAGAATCTCATCGTTTACGATACGCACAACACGTATCTCTTCCGCAACTACGACGTTAATCAGGCGGGAGCGACACTCCCTGAGACGGTTAACGC
>DATHJK010000144.1:0-2176 GCA_035316225.1 Pyrinomonadaceae bacterium | reverse complement strand
CTATTGAGCCTGCTTCCAACTGCGCTCGCGTGAAATAGCGAGCCATGCCGGGAACGCTCATCGCCGCCTGCCCCACGAATTGTTCAATCTCTTCCGGGTTCACGTGGTCGCGCCTGAGCGCAGCCATATTCAGATAGACGTTGCCGTTAATGTAGCCTTCGCGCGTCTCGTTCCTATACTGAAAATTTTGAATGTAATCAGCCGTATTGTCAGCAGCACCGCTTCGCCCGTATCGCGCTTTGATTGCTTCTCTAATCGCCTTCACAATGATTGAGTAATCAATACGCCTGCCCGGAAGGTTAAGCACGACTGCGTGTTCAGGCACAGGCGCGACGCCGTGATCCGCAGTGAAGACTACGAACGTGTTACGCAATCCGACGCGCGCATCAACGAACGAGAGCAGGTCTGCTATCTGTCGGTCAACGCGCAGCGTCACGTCCATAGCCTCCTGGCTGTATGGGCCAAAGCGGTGACCCACGTAGTCGTTGCCGGAGAAGCTTACAGAGAGCACGTCCGTGTCCGCGTCCGCGCCAAGATTCTCGTTGACGATTGCTTCCTTTGCGAAAGCAAGCAGAAGGTCGTTGCAGAACGGCGTGTAGTCCAGCGATTTGTAGAACATAGAGCCGGGCGTGCTCAATCCCCCTGTGATGATGTGCGGAAAAGTTTTCGTGTCGTGCGAGCCGGGGTCAAGGTTCTCCCAGGGTTCGTCGTCCGCCCCTACGCGCCTGGTGTATTCAGACTCAGGCAGAATGCGATCCCATCGCTTTGCGAAGAAGCTATCGGCCATGCGCCGCTGGTTGAATTGCGCGACCCACGCGGGCAGGCTGTTGAAGTAGTAGTTGCTTGAGACGAAATTGCCGTTGTCAGTGCTGAGCCAGTAAGCCGCAGAAGCATGACGCCCGGCTGGAAGAATTGCCGAGCGGTCTTTGATTGAGATGCCTATCACCTTCGAGCGGTCGTTAGTCGCCAGCCGAATCTCGTCACCGAGCGTTGATGCCAGAAGTCGGCGCGGACTCTTGCCGCGATCTCCTTCTCGCCCGCCTAACAGCAGTGTGGAATCGTCCGTCACGCTCGAAACTCTCTTGCCGGTCTCGCGCTCGAACCAGTTGTTGCCGATGATGCCGTTTTCAGAGGGCCATGTGCCAGTCATCAGAGTCGCATGTCCCGGCGCAGTGTAGGTGGGCATGTGATCGTAATTCGCTTCAGTCCACGACGCGCCCTCGCGCATCAATCGTCTCAACCCGCCCTCGACGAAAAGATCGCCGTATCTTTCAAGATAATCGTAACGAAACTGGTCAACCACTATGAGCAGCACCAGGCGCGGTCGCTCCGAACCGGAAGATGTAGCATTCGCTCTTTGCGCCTGTCGCTGAGGCGAAAGAGCGTTGCCTTCACTGGAGCGCGCATGGCGTTGGGCAAGTGTGCTGTTGAGCGAGATTACGGCCAGCAGCAGCGAGAGTGCGAAAGCTAGAGCGGAGCGCGGAGTGCGGCCAAACTTGGTCATGACAGGATTATTCCAAGTCCTACAGATTTAAGAACAGAACTTCGTTTAGAGGAGTCAAATCGAGAAGGCATGATAACATCTGGCGGAGAAGAAGGGGAAAGAACAAAAGAGGGTGATAAGTGATAAGTGAAAAGCGGTTTTCAGTTTTTAGTTTTCAGTAGTAGAGAGAAAAGCCATTTGACTCCAGACTCTAGACTTCAGACTCCGGACTCTCTTATCACTTATAACTATTCACTTATCACTAAACTGATATGAGCGAGTTGGACGAAGCATGGGAGTTGGCGATTGCCGAGGCGGAGCGGCGTGCGCGCAGTGTCGGTCGCGGCGATGTGGCCGAGTATCTGTCTTTGCGCGCATCGAACGATCTTGCGCGCCGCGCCGGAATCGAATGGTTGACGGCCACCTTCACCGCAGTCGTTGGCGAAGCGAACCGCAAGGGCGCAGGCGCGACCATCAAGCACGACGACGTTCATCGCTTCCGCGCAGGAAATTCCACAATGGTCGGCACGCTAATCACTTTTCGCTGTGGCGTGCGCTCGTTGATGATAGAAGCGGGTTGGCCGCGCACGCCGCGCGACGGAATTGTTCGCGGCGGAGGACTGGCCTCTGCGCATATAAGACATTTCGGACGCCGCTCGGCAGATGAAGAGCTTTTGCTGCTTCGCTCGTCGG
>DATHJK010000143.1:0-2406 GCA_035316225.1 Pyrinomonadaceae bacterium | reverse complement strand
GCGCGTGCGAATAGTCCAACCAGTGATGTTGAGTGTTGATGATGATTGATTGACAAGCTCTATGAATTCGTCGCCGGAATCGCGCACTCCGTCGTGATTCGCGTCTCCGATTAAATCCGTAGAAGAGCTTCCGGGCGGGTCTGCCAGCACTTCGTTGAAGATGAGCGCAGGCTCGACTACATTCAAAACAGTTTCGCCCTTAACATTCTGCGCAGTTGCGGTGATTGTAGAAGCGCCGGGTTTGATTGCTGAAGCTGAACCCGCCTGGTCAATCGTTGCGACGCTCGTGTCGCCGGAAGACCAAGTGAAACTGATTCCGCTCATCTCCCTGTCGAGTTGATCGAACGCTCGCGCGGTGAATGAGCGCGTCACACCAAAAGGAATCGTGACGTTCGACGGTGAGACTTCGATTCGTGTTAGAACGGGCGGAACAGGCTTTACTGTTAGAACGGCAGCCGCAGATTGAACGCCGCGCGTGCTCGCTCTAATCTCCGCAGCGCCCTCCGACAAACCCGTTGCAAGCCCGTCGGCGTTCACGTTTGCGATTGCAGTGCTGCTTGATTGCCAGACGAAGATGAGGCCGCTCATCTCGTTATCTTGAGAATCGAATGCGCGTGCGGTGAATTGCTGCGTAGCGTTGATGAAGATTGATGAAGCGCTCGGAACGATTTCAACCCTGTAGACAGGCCGGGTTGTGAAAGGCGTTCCGTCAAGGTGCGTTCCGGGGCTGAATGCGCGCCCATTGCTCCCGCTTGCGGATTGATGAAGCGCAAAAGCGCCTGTGATGTCGGGCGAGCGTGTGAGCGATTGATTCGCGTCTCCCCTCAAGCCTCCGGCATCGCCATATGAGACAAAGCTGACAATCCGGTTAGCGTTATCAATGAGCGTGACCACTCCGCCGGAATTATTAAGCGGGCCTAAGCTGGCGCTTGAAGCTGTCAGGACGGTTGCGCCGCCGAAAACCGCATTGCTGACTGGCGGCGTACCGCCACCGAAAATTACGACAGCGCCTCCTGCCTGAAGTATTGCGCCCTGCGCAAACGTGTGGCGCACGCCGTCAACGCCTGCGGCGCTGCGCGATAGAAGTTTGTAGCCTGTAAGGTTAATGTCATGCGCCGTCGTGTTAACAATCTCTACGAACTCATCCTGAGAAGAACTGCGTGTGCCGTCGTGATTCGCGTCGCCTGCCAGACCGTCAGGCGGGTCTGCAAGAATCTCGTTGATGAGCAGATCGCGCAGCGAGTCTCCGGCAAGCATGAGCGTGACGCTGTTGCTCTCTAATCCATCACACGTCACAGTCAGCCTCATCGTTCCTGCGCCGCGAATGTCCGAGGGCAGCAGTAGGTGAATCTCGTCGAGTCCGGGTAAAGTTGTGGACTGCTGTATTGATTCAACAGTTGCATTCATTCCGGCAAGAGAAGCCGAGACATGCTGCGCGTGGCGCAAGCCGGTTGCGAAAACATTCAGACGCAGTTGGCCATTCGTCGGATCGAACGGCCCACGGCTTTGCGTGTCTGCGTCTAGGATTACGCCGTCTCCGCGCCCATCCCCGCTGAAAGTGAACAGCCCCGGCGCGGCTTGCGACACTAGAGCTTTTCCTAACGATTGAAAACCGTCGCCGTTGGTGACGACGACCTGCGCTGCGCCCTCCACTGTTTCATCCGGTAAGACGAAGTTCACTTGAGTTGGCGAGACGAAAAGAATCTGTGCGCGACGACCGTTGACGAAGACGGAAGTGCCCAGGAAGGAGATTGGAAAATCTCCATCAATACCGGGATGGGCTTGCTCCGTCGCAATTGCAAGGGCGCGCCCTCGCGCTACCGTAATGCTTCCGGGCGCAACTACGGTCTCTTGCGAAGCTTCGTTGCCGAAGGAAGCGCCGTTCAGGATTTTGAGGTCGTCGAAATATTGGGGGCGCGGCGCAATCTGCGAGACATAGATTTCAGAATTGTTCGAGTTGGCTGCGGTTTCAACAGCGCCTGAAATGATTCGCGGAAAATTGAAGGCAATGACGGAGCCATCGTCGCTGAGCGAAGAGACAATTTCAGCCTTCGCCTGTGAAGGCGCGTTGGTCAGGCGTGTGAACTGCGCAGTTGGAATATCGTAAACGTATAACTCTACGCTGCCGTCGGAATTTGAGCCTGCGATGGCGCGCCTTGTTGCGAAGGCTATGCGTGTGCCGTCGCCGCTGATCGTAGGCTGAAAGGAGACATCGCCATTGAAGTCCGTGAAGGAAGTGAGCTGGCGAGTTACATCGTTCTTTCCGTCGTAGAGAAAAATTTGAAGGACATGATTGCCGTCCTCCGCCGAGTACACGACGCGCTTGCCGTCGTCGCTGATGGCGCGACCATAAGCCAGTGAAAGACCTAGCAAATGGTCTTCAACTGCAACCGCGTTGCCGCTTTC
>DATHJK010000142.1:0-2715 GCA_035316225.1 Pyrinomonadaceae bacterium | reverse complement strand
CGAAGAGGTCGAATAGAAGTGACCATAACAGTAACAGGAAGAGTAAGAAGGTGGCCGACGAATCCAGACCTGCAACCCGGCCACGCCGCGTAGGATAGATAAAACGTTTCAAGTTCAAAGTTTCGAGTTCAAAGCTTTCTGAATTTGAAACCTGAAACTTTGAAATTGAAACTTGATACCAGAAAAATTTTGAGGGGGAAACCTATGGCTAAACGCGCGTCACACACGGTTGGTCTCGACATGGGGACGAGCAGGGTGACGTGTATCATCGGGGAGCAGGGCGACGACGGCCTCGTTGACGTTGTGGGCATTGGCGAAGCGGAAGCGCGCGGGCTTCGCAAAGGGGTGATTGTCAACCCCGACGCAGCCGTCGAAGCGATTAAGAAGGCCGTGGAAGAGGCCGAGCGCATGAGCGGCCTTGAAGCGGAAGAGGTGACGATCAATCTCGCAGGCTCGCACATCATGGGCTTCAACGGGCAGGCAATCGTCGCCGTTTCGGGGCGCGACCGCGAGATAACTCCTGACGATGTTCGCCGCGCGATTGACTCGGCCTGCGCGATTCAACTTCCCGCAGGGCGCGAGATAGTTGATCGTCTTCCCCAGGAATTCATAGTTGACGACCAGGACGGCATAAACGATCCCGTCGGAATGATAGGCGCTCGTCTCGCCGTTAAAGTTCACATCATCACAAGTCCCGTGACCGCGCGACAGAACGCAATCAACGCGGTCAACCGCTCAGGTCTTGTAGTCGCCGACATGGTGCTCGAACAGTTGGCGGCAGCCGAGGCTTCTCTGACGGACGACGATAAAGAGTTCGGCGCTGCTCTCGTTGACATAGGCGCAGAGACTACGGGGCTTGTCATCTACCAGCGCGGCGCAGTTCAACACACAGCCGTCTTCGCGCTCGGCGGGTCGCACTTTACCAACGACATAGCCTTTGGCCTTCGCACGCCTATACCTGAAGCTGAAAAGATAAAGCGCATGGTCGGCTGCGCGTACAGCGCGAGCCTGAACGAAATGCAGCGCGGCGAGCAGGTGGAAGTTCCATCGGTCGGAGGGCGTCCGCCTCGTCAACTTTCACGACAAATCCTTTGCGACATTCTTCAGCCGCGCGCCGAAGAAGTCTTGATGCATGTCGCTGACGAGATTAAAGAATCCGGCTGGGAGCGACAGCTATCATCCGGCGTAGTGTTGACGGGCGGCGGCGCTCTCCTCGATGGCATGTGCGAAATAGCCGAGCAGGTTTTCGACGCGCCGGTTCGTCTGGGTTACCCGGAAAGAGATCGTTTCGGCGGTCTATCTGAAGACATTCAAAGTCCCGCGTGGGCTGCGGCTGCGGGGCTTGCGCTTGTTGCGCAACGCGAGCATGGCGCTGAGTCGCGTGCAGTCGGAGCGAAAAAGGGGAGCGGATTACGGCTCACTCATTTTGTTTCTAAATTTCGTCATCGTTTCAGTAGTATTTTTTGACAAGTTGTTGTATGCTGCCACGCCAGCCGGCACAAGATGTAGTCCTCAAGATATAGGTGCCCCCGGCGCGAACAGCCCAATATCCTGAAATACAGGCTTCAAGGGCAGCACAATGGCGATAGAAGAGAGGAATATGGATATGACAGCGGAAAGCCGCCAACCGGGCAGTGGCATCAACATTTTCATTGACGACGACCCACCGATTACAGGAGCACGTATTAAAGTCATAGGCGTCGGCGGTGGCGGCGGCAACGCTGTCAATCGCATGATGGAAGCCGGAATCGAGGGAATAGAATTTCTCGTCGCCAACACAGACCTTCAGGCTCTTAAACGCTCCACAGCGCCTATAAAGATTCAACTAGGCAGTCGTTTGACTAAAGGGCTGGGTGCTGGAGCAGACCCGAACATCGGGCGCGAAGCTGCGCTGGAAGATACAGAGAAGATCATAGAAGTCCTCGAAGGCGCGGACATGGTTTTCGTCACGACGGGTTTAGGCGGCGGCACAGGCACGGGTGCAGCGCCCATCATCGCCAGCCTTGCAACAGAACTGAACGCGCTCACAGTCGCGGTCGTTACTAAGCCTTTTCATTTTGAGGGCAAGCGCAGGATGCAGCAGTCCGAGCAGGGATTGCGCGAACTGCGCGAGTGCGTTGATACGGTCATCACGATTCCGAACGAGAGACTCCTTCACACAGTTGATCGCAGCGTTTCGCTCGCGGATTCTTTCAAAGTCGCGGACGACGTGTTGCGTCAAGCTGTGCAGGGCATCTCAGACCTTATAACCGTGCCAGGGTTAATCAACCTTGATTTCGCAGATGTGAAAGCGATCATGCAGGGGATGGGGCTGGCGCTGATGGGCGCAGGGCGTGCCAGCGGAGAGCATCGTGCGATGGAGGCTACGCAACAGGCGATCTCCAGCCCGCTTCTGGAAGAGGCTACGATTCAGGGCGCTAAGGGCGTGCTCATCAACATCACCGGCGGTAAAGACCTGACGCTTTACGAAGTCAACGAAGCTTCTTCAATCATACGCGAGGCTGCTGACGAGGACGCTAACATAATCTTCGGCGCAGTCATTGACGAAACGATGCAGGATGAGATGAAGATAACGGTTATCGCAACGGGCTTCGACAAAGAGTCTGCTGACGTTGGCACGACTTCGACGGGCGCGCACATGCAACCGGCCACGCCGCGCCACCAGCCGCGCCCCGGCGATGACCTCCCGCGACCTACAATCAGCCCGGGGCGCAC
>DATHJK010000141.1:0-2874 GCA_035316225.1 Pyrinomonadaceae bacterium | reverse complement strand
CGCCGTATTGATGAAAGACCAGCTTCTCAAGGTTCGGGGCCGCGTTCGGGTTAGCCGAAACTGTTCCCGGAGCTTGTGCGATCACTCTCTGCAATCCGTCGGCGCTCGCTATCACGATGGAGTTCTGCGTCAGACGGCTGATTGTGTAATCGCCCGCCTCAAGCCTCTGCTCGCCTACTGAGAATGCGAAGGGGATGTGCGCCTTCAACGTGCCTCTCTGTTGCGCCTGAACGGAAGCGACCGCCAGCACGAAGAAGAGACTCAAAACCGTCAACGTTCCTATGATCTGCTTTTTCATGATTTTCTCCTTCTTTGTTTCTGGGGCGGCGGTCTTCATATGACCTGCTGCCTTGCTAAAATTTTCCGGCGACTCACGGGAGCGTATCTTTCGCCCGTCAACATGGTCGCCGCTACTTTTCGTTTCAAACATTCGCGCGTCGAATCTTTTCTCTCGCGCACCATCACACTAGAGCGAGGCGCGTGCCACTGGAATCCAGGGCGCTTTCATCTCTCTATAAACTGTGGCGAACCCCTTGTTTTATCGGCCTGAAAATTTATTCCCGCCGGTTAAAAAACGATGTGTGAAGAAGCGTATTGAAGAGTGGAAACTCTATCCGAAAAGATAGCTTGTCTATCCGAAAAGATAGCTCGAAGCCGGGCGCGTTTTAACGAGCGCGCAGCATTTGCCAGTAAACCTCTCATCTTAGCTTGCGGCACGCAACTTGGTTTGCTGATAAGATGTCGCACGCCGTAAACTTCTGGTCAGGCCGAAAATCCGTTGATGATTCAGTTAGAAATTCCGGGGCAATATTTATCTGCTCTAAATTTCAGACTGACTCATCTACTCTGAAATTCTTTTTCCGCAAAGAGGCGCGCTTCCCGTTATGAATCCGAGGCTGGCAGCCGTCGCAGGGCCAATTAAAGGCTCAACCTTCCCTCTAAAAGATGAGGACGTGCTCGTCGGGCGCGAATCCTCTAACCGGATTTGTCTGCCAGACCCGTCGGTCTCGCGCCGCCACTGTCTGATTAAGAAGGACGGCACGCAATACAAGCTTATTGATCTGGACAGCCTCAACAGCACGTTCGTCAACGACGTTCCCATAAAGGAGCGAGTGCTAAAGCACGGCGACCGCATTCGCGTGGGCGACTCGACCTTGCTCTTTCATCTCAACGAGGGCGAGGTGCAGCCCGCGACCGGACAGGTGCGCTTCGACGAGCGGCAGATTGTCACGGGCGCGACCGTAGAGGTGCGTGTGGCCGACGCAATCTACCTGATGGCGCGCGACCTCTCCGCTCTGATGAAGATAAGCACGCAGATAAATTCGATTCGGGATTTGAATGAGTTGCAGCGCCGCCTTCTGGAACTGATTTTTGAAGTCGTCCCTGCCGAGCGAGGCGCTATACTTCTGGCCGACGGGCAAGAAGGCGAAGAGTTCGAGTCCGTTTTCGGACTGGACAGGGCGGCTGGCTCCGTCGCGCCCGTGCGAGTGAGCCGGACGATTAGCAGTAAAGTTCTGCGCGAGGGCGTCGCTATCCTCAGTAACGATGTTTCCGACAAAGAAGACTTCGACGCGGAGAGCGTCATCGCCACAGAGATTCACTCGCTGCTCTGCGTGCCCGTCACGGTTTACGAAAAAACGCTGGGCGTCATCTACCTTTACACTACAGACCCGCGCGAGCGCTTCGATCAGAATCAGCTTCAACTGGTCACGGCCATCTCTAACATTGCGGCAGTTGCGCTTGAGAACGCGCGCCACGTCGAATGGCTTGAGAGCGAGAACGAGCGGCTGCGCGCAGACATTCAGATAGAGCACAACATGGTCGGCGAAAGCGCGCGCATGCGCGAGGTCTACCAGTTCATAGCTAAGGTCGCGCCGACCAACTCTACTGTCTTAATCTGGGGCGAATCGGGAACGGGAAAAGAGTTGGCCGCACGCGCCGTTCACCTGAACAGCCCGCGCGCAGAACGCCCTTTCGTCGCGCTCAATTGCGCCGCGCTGACAGAGACGCTTCTTGAGAGCGAACTGTTCGGCCACGAAAAGGGCGCATTCACGGGCGCTATCTCGCAGAAGAAAGGGAAGCTGGAGGTGGCGGACGGCGGAACGGTTTTTCTTGATGAGATAGGAGAACTCGCCGCGCCGCTTCAGGCGAAACTGCTGCGTGTAATTCAGGAGCGCGAGTTCGAGCGCGTGGGCGGCACACGACCAATCAAAGTTGACATTCGACTCGTCGCAGCTACGAACCGCGATCTGGCGGAAGCCGCAAAGCAGGGCAGCTTTCGTCAAGACCTCTACTATCGCCTGAACGTAGTCTCTTTCCACATGCCCGGCCTTCGTGAGCGGCGCGAAGACATCCCGCTGCTCGCAAGCTATTTCGTCAAAAAGTATGCGGAGAAGTGCAATCGAAAAGTTTTGGGCATCAGTGCGGAGGCGCGCGTGCGGCTCATGCAATACGATTGGCCGGGCAATGTGCGCGAGCTTGAAAATGCTGTAGAGCGCGCCGTCGTGCTGGGTTCTTCCGAGCGCATCCTGCCGGAAGATTTGCCCGAAGCTTTGTTGGAGACGGAAATGGACGTGCCAGAAAACACGGGCACAAACAGATACCACGAAGCTGTTGCCGAAGTGAAAAAGCAGTTGATACTGAAGGCTGTGGAGCAATCGGAAGGTAATTACACGGAGGCCGCGCGCCTTCTGGGAGTTCATGCGAACTACCTGCATCGCCTGATACGCAATATGAATTTGAAAGCGGCGCTTAAGAAATAACCTTGACATTTTCGCAGCGCGCAATAGAGTTATGCGCGCAAAGCTAAAATTTGCTTTAATGCCAGGGACGATTGAAAGATTTGAAATTTCGGTAATTATCTACTCGAAGCAA
>DATHJK010000140.1:0-5295 GCA_035316225.1 Pyrinomonadaceae bacterium | reverse complement strand
GGACGGT
Organism: Pyrinomonadaceae bacterium; assembly: GCA_035316225.1. GTDB lineage: Bacteria > Acidobacteriota > Blastocatellia > Pyrinomonadales > Pyrinomonadaceae > 3-1-20CM-3-53-8. Next base: position 5,288 of record DATHJK010000140.1, on the reverse strand, counting down.
TTCTTTCCTCATCTTTAATGCGGTATTAGTGTTGGCTGCTAGCCCTCTTCAATTCTTCGAGCGTGCGCCTGTGCTGTTCTAATTTTTGTCCCGCTTCGCCCAGCTTACCCTGAGCGGTCAATCGCTGGTACTCCTCGAACTCCTGTATGGCGCGATCAATCAATTGCTGCTGCGTACTGGTAGATGACGGCGACGGCTGTGAACTGGGCTGTGGATTCTCCGATTGATTGGGTCTCTGCTGTCCCTGTTGTTGCTGCTCGCCTTGAGATGGCTGTCTTGCTGCGTCTCCGCCGAAGAGACTTGCCAGAGCATCAGCGAAGGTCGGGCCGTAGGCAATGTTATCCTGTGTAGCAACAACCACAAGCCGCAATTCAGGCATAGGACTGCGCTCGGCCTGAAGGTAGACAGGCTCTACGTAGAGCAATGAATGGCCGATTGGAACGACCAGAAGATTCCCGCGACGCACGCGCGAGCCTTGTTGATTCCAGAGCGTGAACTGACCGGAAAGCTGAGCGTTTTGATCTATGCGCGCCTCTATTTGCAGCGGGCCTTCCACAAGTTTTGATTTCGGGAAGTTGTATATCAGAAGCGAGCCGTAATGCTCGCCATCGCAGCGCCCCGCGAGCCATCCAATCATGTTCGGACGGTTCGCAGGCGTGAACGGCAATATAGAGACGAACTCGTTGGCTATAGCTTCGCCGGGCAGTTGCATGAGCACGTAGTAAGGCTCAAGCGCTTCGGTCTGGTGCTGTCCCTGGTTGTTTAATGAAACCTGTGTGGCAACGCTCCAAACATCTTCTCGCTGGAAAAATACTTTGGTGTTCTGCGTGTGGTAGAGACTGAAAACGTCGCCCTGCGTCTTTATCAGAGTTTCCGGGTAACGCACGTGCCCTCGCAAGTCTGCGGGCATCTCGCTCGCATCGCGGAAGAGCGCCGGAAAGGTGTTTCTGTAAGAATTAATCAGCGGGTCTTGCGTATCGAAAACGTAGAACGAGGTCGTTCCGTTGTAAGCGTCAACGACTACCTTGCAACTGTTGCGTATGTAGTTGACCGTCTCTTCGCCCGCTTTGTAATGGCGAGAGTAAGGATAGGTCGAAGATTCCGTGAAGGCGTCAATAATCCAGTATAGTTTTCCGTCGTCCGAAACGGCGATGTAAGGATCGCTGTCATAATAAAGAAACGGCGCGATTGCCTGCACACGCTCGTAGATGTTGCGGTTCAGAAGCGCGCGGCTTTCCGGCGTGATGCGGTCTGAGAATGTCAGATTCTTAAAATCGCCGAGCGCCCATGCCAGCAGAAAACGGCGAAGCCCGCTGCCGATCTGTATGCCGCCCGTTCCCTGATAAGTCGTGTAGTTGTTGGCCTCGCCCTGCGGGTAATCAAACTCGTTCTCGCGCGTCTTAACGTAAACCATCGAATCAGTCTTTTCGCCGAAATAGATTTCAGGCCGCGTGACCTTAATCTCAGGCGCGCTGGATTCAATTGGCATGTTCGAGAGCACGAACTGCGGCATCCCTTCGGGCGTAAAACCGTTCGACGTGTTCATCGTCACGCCGTAGCCGTGCGTGTAGATGAGACGCTCGTTGATCCAGTTGCGGGATTGTTCCGGCAGCTTCGTCTGGTCAATCTCGCGCGGCGCGAGCATCATCTGTCGCCTCTGCCCGCCGACCATGTAGCGGTCAACATCAACGTCAGGGAAATCGTAGTAGGTTCGTATCTCCTGAATCTGGCGCAGCGTATCCTGCAACGCGCGCCAGTCCCACAGGCGAATATTGTCCAGCGTTGCGCGGTTGTGCTCCAGGTCAAACGATGCGTTCCCGGTCTCCGGCGTGAACTCGCGCTGCTCTATGTTCTCTATATTGAATGCCTTCCTTGTCCACGCGATGTTATGTTCGATGTACGGAGTCTCGCGCGCAAGCTCGTTGGGCTTGACGACGAAGCTCGTAACATAGGCAGGGACTATCGCGCCCGCGACGATGTAGACGAGAATCGGCACAGCGACTGCGACTATCAGCAGTCGCAGCCTCTTTTGGGTGAATGCGTTAAGAAGCGAAATGAGCGCGGCTGCGATTAATGCGATTGCGACCAGGAAGAGGCCGGGAAGAAGATAATTGGCTTCCGTATAACTTGCGCCTGTGAACGTCTGATGGTCTTCCCAGAGATAAGGGAAGCGCGAGAGGTAGAAGCGCCACGCTAGCAATAACAGCCACGCCGCGAGCGCAACCGAAACCGCCGCGACGCTGGTTCGACGCGAGCTTTCGGTGGCAGCCACGCGCAGCTTCTGCGGCAGCGAGAGCAGTGCCAGGAGAATCGTCGCGCAAAGGATGACGAAGCTTAGAGAGACCAGCCACCCGCTCAGCAGTTGATGAACGGGCAGGCTGAAGAGATAAAACCCAAGCTGCTTATGAAAGATGGGATCGGTAAGATTAGTCTGTGCCTGATTGAAGTAGAGAGCGAAGCGCCGCCAACTGTCGCGCATGGCCGAGCCTGCAAAGAGAGCCGCGATTATCGAGACGACCCACGTTATTGGCCCAATAATTCGCGCCGGAGAGATAGAGACGGGCTGATTGTTCACCAGTATGGTGCGCCGTTCGAGCGCAGAGGTGGCGAACGTACGCTCTAATAGCCAGAACGCGCCGCGCAGTATTAGGAACGTCAGCAAAGCAAACGCTGCGAACAGCCCCAGCTTCAGCTTGAACATGTACCAGTAGACGGAAGCGTAGCCCAGGGAACCGAACCAGAGCGCGGAAAGATATATGGAGAAGAATCGGAACGAGGCGAAGACGATTGCGAGAATGATTGCGAGGATTAGCCAGCGCCGCCAGCGAAATTGTCTTGGCGGCTCAACGTCAATTACATGCTCGTCAAAGTTCTGCAACGGAAGGGCCATGGCGCTAGCATACGCCGAAAAATGTTTTCCCTCAATGAAGTTTGCCCGCGTTCTCCACGTAAGTGAGCCACGCAAGCGCGGCTGATCTGTGAATACGCTTCATTTATCTACTCGTATCTCAGACACTCAATCGGGTCTAGCCGTGATGCCTTGCGCGCAGGCCAGACGCCGAAGATGAGGCCGACGGCGATTGAGACGCCGAGTCCGCTTATAACAGCCCAGAGCGGGATTGCGGCGGGAAGCTCCGGCACAAGGAGCATGATAATCTGGCTTCCTCCGATTGAGAGAATCACGCCAAGCGCGCCTCCTAAAAACGTCAGCGTCATTGCTTCAAGCAGAAACTGGTTGACTATATCGCGGCGGCGCGCACCTATGGCCTTGCGCACCCCTATCTCCTGCGTGCGCTCTGTAACGGACACCAGCATTATGTTCATCACGACGATGCCGCCGACGACGAGCGAGATGACCGTGATGGGGATGACGACCACCGCTATGCTGCCGAAGAACTTGTCAATCTCGTTGTGCAGGTCGCCCACGTTCACAAGGCCGAAGTCGTCTTCGTCGTTGCCTTTCAATTTGTGATGAACGCGAAGCGCCACGCGCGCATCTTCAATCGCCGCCTGAAATGTATCGTCGCTAGCGGCCTTGCCATGAATCTGTAAGCTCTGGCGTGGGCCGAACATCTGGCGAAAAGAGGTGATAGGAATGTACGCCATGTTGTCCATTGATTGACCGAAGGCGGAGCCGCGACGCTCTTCTACGCCAACGATACGCATGGGCGTGTCGTCAATTCTGATGACGCGATCAACCGGGTCAACGCCGGGGAAGAACCTGTCGGCAATGTCAGTGCCTATTACGATAACGCTGTCGGCGCGCACAACATCGTCGTTCGAGATAAAGCGCCCCGAAGCGATGGTCTTGTCTTCAATGTCAACCATGTTGGCTGTGACGCCCAGGAGCGCCGTGCCGTACAGCTTCTTGCCCTCGTGGTTGATGTCAATCTGGCGATCAATCTCTGCGCCGACATTCTCGCACGAGCGGCAATGATCTCTGACCCACTCGTAATCCTCCCATTCAAGCTTCTTGTTCCGACGGTTCATGCGCTCTGTCTCTTCCTCTGATAGCTCCCCCTGATGAGCCATGCGCGAGATCATGAAATGGTTCGCGCCGAGAATTTTGCCGACCTTATCCAGCACGTAAGCGTTCAGGCCGTTGATGGAAGCGCCGACGACCACGACCGAAGCCACTCCGATGATTATTCCGATTAGTGTCAGGAACGCGCGAAGCTTATGAGCGAAGATTGACTGAAGCGCAATACTGAGGGCATCCGCGTAAAATGAATAGAAGGTTCGCATGGAAGAAAGAGTCTCAAGAGACTTGTTAGAGCAAACCTTTGTACGAAAAATTCAAGAATTATGTTTAGGGATAACTGAAGCAACAAGAGCGTGAGCGTTCTATAGCCCCTTTCGGGGCTGAGAAGCGCCTGCGCTATTTTAATGTCGGGCTGATGTTACCTCGATCCGGCAGTGAACTGAGCGAAAATAATTAATGTGGCTGTTCCGGTCGTTGCGCCGCAGGCTCATCCTCATCCTCGTCCTCGTCCGCTTCTTCCTGCTCTTCTTCGGGGCGAAGCTTGACGCGATAGAGTGTGAAGCCGCCTATATGCTCGCCTGCGTCGCGTTCGTACCATTCGTCCAGGTTTGCGAAATCCGGCTCATCTTCGGTCGGCGTGATAATGAAAGAGAGAAGCGGGCTAGACGCTCGCTCGCGGTCGAAAGTTTCTAAGAAGCTCGCGTAGTTACGCTCTTCTGCGCGTATCTCTTCATCGGTTATCGGTCTTAGGTTGACGGCGAGATTGGGGTTGGTGCGCTCCCATCCGAAGATTGCAAGGAAATAGTCGAAATCCCTTTCTTCCAGCGCGTTGTTAAAATCCTCTTCGTCAACGTCCGTGTAGTATAGATACTGGAAAAAGCGCTGCTTATTCTCTTCGAGAGTGACGCCGCTGAAGACGTGCATGTGGCGCGCCCAGAGAACTGCCTGCGGCGCTATGGACGGCGAATCATCTACCTGTCTCAAATCTGTGGAAAGCACGACCGCGCGCTCGCCGCCCTGTTGCGCAACTTGCTCACGACTCAGTTGCGCAAGCCGCTTCATAACCGGCATCGCTTCGTCACGCAGCACGTTGAACTGCCTGAAAACATTTACAGACTCGACAGTCTCGAACACGCCCCAGCCAAAACAGGCAGCGGCGAGAAGCGTCAGAATAATATTCGACGCGCGGCGCGAGCCATTCTGCCTGGAGTTAAATAGAAGAGCGGCTGTCAGGACGACTCCGACCAGCACGACATAGTTTGCAATGAATTGCTCGTAGTGAATCGGTTGAAGCGAGCGGCCTGTG
>DATHJK010000139.1:0-4352 GCA_035316225.1 Pyrinomonadaceae bacterium | reverse complement strand
ATGCGCCCGGCACGTTCGTCAATCTTTCGGCGATCAAACCGCCTGTGCAACTTTCCGCGACGGCGAGCGTGAATCCGCCGACGGCAAGACGCAGGCCGATGACCTCCTCCATCGTCTCGCCGCGAAAGGCGAAGATACTGTGGCCAAGTTGATCTTCAATCTGACCCGCAAGCCCGTCAATCAAAAGCTCTGCCTCCTGCTCGGTTCTGGCCTGCGCCGTCAGGTGAATCTCAATCTCGCTCTTGTTGAAGAGAATTGTGGTCTGCGGATTCTTGTACTGCGTGTAGATTGGCGCGATTCGCTCGTCAACGGCGGATTCGCCCATTCCTGCCACGCGAATTATTCTGCGGACGACGCGCACATCCCCGGCCTTTGCCTTGAGCTTCGGAAGCACGAAGCTCTCAAACATGGGCTTCATCTCGCGCGGCGGCCCCGGCAGCAGAGCCATAGAATGTTTCTCGTGTTCTATGAACATGCCGGGCGCTGTGCCGTTCGGATTCTCTAAAACCTCCGCGCCCTGAATCACCATAGCCTGCCGCGAGTTTATCTCAGGCATTCCTCGCCCCATCATCTCGAAGCGCCTGCGAATGCTCTCCAGAACTTTCTCGTCAAAGAGCAGGCGGCGACCGAGCGCGCGCGCGGCAATCTTTCGCGTGATGTCGTCTTCGGTTGGGCCAAGCCCTCCCGTTAGAATGATGACAGGCGAACGTCGCAAAGCATCCTTAATGGCCTCTTCGAGCCGCGCGTCGTCGTCGCCAACGATAGACTTCTGCTTCACCTCGACGCCTATGCCATTCAGTTTCTCTGTCAGCCAGAGGCTATTGGTATCCGTGCGGTCGGGCGTCAGTAGCTCCGATCCGATTGCTATGATTTCGGCAGTCAACATAAAAAGCGGTTTTTAGTTTTCAGTTTCCAGTTTCCAGTTTTAAGCAGAAACTCGTTTGCTCCCTTCTTAAAACTGAAAACTAAAAACTGAAAACTGCTCTCACCTATTTTAATCCGTAAGCCTTAACTTCCCTGACCCACATGATGAAGGGTCTGCTTGTCGGCCCCTCTTGCGCGGGCTGGAATATTCTTAATTTTGAGACGGTCGCGGGCGCGAACTCGAAAGCTGTGCGGTCGTAATCGTCTCCGGGCGCGAGTTCTGAAAGCATCTTCCAGCCGCCATGCTCGTCGGTCGTTTGCAACTCAACTTTGCGCGATGGCATGAAACGGCTGCGGTCGTATCCCCAGTAGAGATAGACAGCAGCCAGACGCACGGGCGAATCGAAGTCAAGCTCAATCCAGTGGGCTTCTGGCGTTTCGGCTGAAGCCCAGTTGCCTTTGTTGTATCGCATGGCTGCGATTTTGCGCACGTCAATCTCGCCGTCTGTCAGCGGCGCAGCAGTGTAACCTTCATAGCTTGAATCAACCAGCACGCGCGATGGTCTAATCTCTGCAACGCTTCCCGATGGAGCAGTGGCAGCGGAATTAACTTCGCCCGAAGCATTGGAGTTTTGTTGATTTGACGCGCCGTGACGCTGCGCGAAATAGATAGCCATTGCAATCAGGGCGAAAGCGGTGAGCGCAGCCGCGAACCAGATTAACTGCGAGCGCATCCTTTTTTCAGCGCTAGCATCCTTTTGAGTCAACTGCGCAGTTGATATGGTCGCGCCGAGTTCCTGCCCGCACTCTGTACAACGCGCATCGTCGGAATCAACCTCTGCGCCGCACGACGTACAGGTCGTCGAAGTCATAGGCTGCGTTACGTAGCGCTGCCGGGTGGTATCTTGAAAAGGAGCGGGCTGCGTTTTACCCTTTTGTCGCGGAAGCTTTGACGGCTCACCCTTCTCTTTCAGATCGCCTGTGTCTAGCCCGCGCAGGCGGCGCACTTCCCGCAGGAACGCAAGCGCCGTCGGGAATCTATCTTCAGGCCGCTTCTCAAGCGCGCGCAGTATTATCGCTTCAAGCTCCGGCTTTATCTCGTCGTTGATTTCCGATGGCGGGCGCGGAGCGCTTCCCAAATGCATTCGCAAGATGTCTGCCTGCGAGAGCGAATCGTCTTTGCAGCAGAAGGGCGGATCGCCGGTGAGCATCTCGTATAGGATTACGCCGATTGAGTAGATGTCTGAGCGCTGATCAACCTGCGCGCCCTCGGCCTGCTCAGGCGAGACGTATTCGGGCGTGCCGTAGCCCCCGCTCAACGTATCCGTGCTTTCCGTTCCTACCAGCTTAACGATTCCGAAATCCGTGATCTTAACCTTATCGTCCGTAGAGATGAGAATGTTCGCAGGCTTCAGGTCGCGGTGTATAAGACCGCGATGCGTCAGGCCGCTCTGATCCAAATAGACGAAAGTGTGCGCGTGTGAGATTGCAGCGAGTATCTGTTCAAGCATGTCGAGCGCGCGGTCAACCGGCAACGGGCATTCGTCGCTTGCGCAGAGTTGCGCTAGAGAGCGCCCCTCTACCAACTCCATAACGATGTAGTAGGTCTGCTCAGTGACTATGTAGTCGTAGACCTTGACTATGCCCGGATGGTCAAGCTGCGACTGAATGTATGCCTCTTTCTCGAAGCGCGAGCGCTGGCGGCGCAGGTCGTCGTGGTCTCTGGCGCTGATGAATTTGATTGCAACGTCGCGCGGCAGTTGCGTGTGATGCCCGCGATAGACCACGCCCATCCCGCCGCGCGCTATGCGCTCGTCAATCTGATAATTGCCAATGGTCGTCTCTTCGGACAATTTTTTTCGACCTTGCTTAGACGCCAATGAAAGTCAGTACCGCCTGCGGCGATAGCCGAGCGGGTACCGGAGAGTTGTCGAGACACGCGCGAGCTTAAGCAGGCCGCTACTGACCTCTGCGCTGGTCGCGCGCAATTGCAAAGGCGAAAGCTCTGGATCAATCGTCCGCACTTCCGCCTCTGGCCTTTCTCCCTTCCCCTTTATCTTATGCCGTCTTCTTCTCTTCGTCGTAAACGTCGCGCAGCACTTCTGTAATAGGGGTATGCGTGAGCGTGGGAGCGCCATGTATTCGCCCGCCAACGGGCATTACGACCGAATCATTTGTGAGCGGCGCATGGTGTGCGGATTTTTCTGGCTGAGCCAGTGTCGGAATCATCTTGAGCCGCTCGCGGCTCTCATTTAGAAACAAGATGGCGCGGCTTCTGCGCGCACGTTCAAGGCTACGAATCGCAGCGAGAGTCTGCGGCGCTTCCGTCGGCTCGCGCTCAAGTTTTCTGAGGACGTAAACGTAGCGGCGCAGTTCCGGCGAGGGCGATATTTGATGGCGCTCGTCAGCAAGATCGTTTTCTATGACGTAAGAGAGATGTTCTACGGAAGCTTCGTGATCGCCTGCGGCGTGATATAGCGCGCCGAGTGCGAAATGGACGAGCGGCGGCGGGTCAGACATTTGATGAAGAACGCGCTCGCCTTCCTCAATCACCTTATTAATCTCAAAGCCGTACCAGCGGCGTTCCTCTTCGCGCAGTATGTCGTTGGCACGCACGTAAAACTCGAAGATGCGACCCGTCTCCTGATGCTCGGATCGCTGGACTGCGCGCCATATGAAGAAGGTGACGACCGAGAAGAAAACGAGCACAGAGGCCGGAATCCCCATGACATTCAGCATGGCGACGATGACTACAATCGCCAGAATCCTCTGTATCGTGTCTCTCCCCTTGCTGTTCATAAAAAAATTCAGTGATAAGTGATGAGTGATAAGTGATAAGAGAAAAGCTGTGAGTCATGAATCGTGAATAGAGAAAATATTACTTCCATCTAAGATTCACCTTCTTATCACTTATCACTCATCACCCGCTTAATCTTTTTCTAACTGCTGCGCCTGCCTCTTCCGTAGAGAGTGTGCCGCCCAGATCATGCGTGGACTCGCCTGCTTCAATCGAGGCGCGCACAGCGCTTTCCACCGCACGAGCGGCTTCGCTGAATCCCAGGTATTCTAACATCATACCGGCAGTGAGAATAGCTCCAATCGGGTTCGCTATCTTCTTTCCCGCAAGGGGGGGCGCGCTGCCGTGAACAGGCTCGAAGAGCGACACTCTGCCGGGATGAATGTTGCCGGAAGCTGCAAGCCCCAAGCCCCCCTGCAACGCAGCGCCGAGGTCTGTGATTATGTCGCCGAACAAATTGTTGGTCACGATAACGTCGTACTGTCCCGGATTAAGCACCATGAACATCGCCATTGCGTCAACATACTGGTGATTGGCTTCAATCTCAGGATAGCGCAACGCGACCTCTCTGAAAACTCTCTGCCAGAGGTCGCCGCCAAAGCGCTGCACGTTAGATTTGTCGGCCATAGTCACTTTGCGCTGCTTGCGTGTTCGCGCATACTCGAAAGCGGCCACGATAATTCTTTCGACA
>DATHJK010000138.1:0-15490 GCA_035316225.1 Pyrinomonadaceae bacterium | reverse complement strand
CCCGATCAGCCTGTGACAAAAGTTAAGTAGGAGACGTTGCAAAGATGGCAACTACGAATGGAATCAGAATAGCAATCGTCGGCGGCGGATTAGCAGGACTCGCTGCGGCGATGAAGATTGCGGAACAGGGTCATGAGGTTGATCTCTTCTCCGTAGTGCCTGTGAAGCGCTCGCATTCTGTGTGCGCGCAGGGCGGCATCAACGGCGCTGTGAACACAAAGGGCGAAGGCGATTCACCCTGGAAGCATTTCGACGACACGGTTTACGGGGGAGATTTTCTGGCGAACCAGCCGCCCGTTAAAGCCATGTGCGAGATGGCTCCCTCGATCATTTATCTCTTCGACCGCATGGGCGTTCCCTTCTCGCGCACGACCGAGGGACTTCTGGATTTTCGTCGTTTCGGCGGAACGCTTCATCATCGCACTGCATTCGCGGGCGCTTCTACGGGGCAGCAACTCCTATACGCGCTCGATGAACAGGTGCGCCGCTACGAGGTTGGCGGACAGGTGAAGAAGTACGAGGGATGGGAGATGGTGTCGCTCATACTGGACGATCATCAAGTTGCGCGTGGGCTGGTTGCGATGAACTTGCAGACGCTCGAATTGAAAGCTTTCCCGGCGGATGCCGTCATCATGGCGACTGGCGGCCCCGGATTGATTTTCGGGAAATCAACCAACTCTATGGTCTGCACCGGAAGCGCCGTCGCTGCCTGCTACACACAGGGCGCGCGATACGGCAACGGCGAGTTCATACAGGTTCACCCCACTTCTATTCCCGGCGAAGACAAGCTTCGCTTGATGAGCGAATCCGCGCGCGGCGAAGGAGGCCGCGTCTGGGTTCCACGCGAGAAAGGCGATGCGCGCTCGTCCTCTTCTATCCCCGAAAGCGAGCGCTGGTATTTTCTGGAAGAGAAATATCCGGCCTACGGAAACCTTGTGCCGCGCGACATAGCGACGCGCGAAATCTTTCAGGTCTGTCTGGACGGTTACGGCATAGGCGGAGAGAATCAGGTCTATCTCGATTTAACACACATCCCCGCCGAGACACTGGACAAAAAACTCGGCGCAATTCTTGAAATCTACGAAATGTTCGTGGGCGACGACCCGCGCCACGTGCCCATGCGAATCTTTCCGGGCGTCCACTACTCTATGGGCGGGTTGTGGGTTGATTACTACCAGCGCACGAACATTCCGGGTCTGCTCGCCGCTGGCGAGTGCGACTATTCGATTCACGGCGCGAACCGTTTGGGCGCGAACTCTCTTGTCAGTTGCGTCTACGGCGGATTCATAGCAGCGCCCGCCGCAATCGAGTACGCGAAGAATATAGAGCGCAACGGCGCGGACGGGTCGCGCATTTACGATGATGAAGTTCGGCGTCAGCAGGAGATCAACGACCAGCTTATCAGGCAATCGGGTACGGAGAACCAGTACAGGATTCATGAAGAGATGGGCAAGTGGATGACGGACAACGTTACGGTCGTGCGCTACAACGACCGATTGAAGGAGACGGACGATAAGTTGCTTGAATTGATTGACAGGTACGATCACATCTCGATCAACGACTCGAACCTGTGGGCCACGCACGCCCTGCCGCACGCGCGCCAACTCTACAACATGCTTCAGCTTGCGCGCGTAATCACTCTGGGCGCTCTGAACCGCAACGAATCGCGCGGGGCGCATTACAAGCCGGATTTCCCGAACCGTGACGACGAGATGTGGTTGAAGACGACCATCGCAGAATATTCCGGTGAAGGGCCTGTGCTTTCCTACGAGCCTGTTGATATTTCGTTGATTGAGCCGCGCAAACGCGACTACAGCAAGGGCAAGAAGCAGGATGCGGCCAAAGCTTCTGCGGGCGCGACCACATCGGGGCTACCGTCGAAAGAGGGTGCGCCGCAAGTTCCTGTAGAAGGTTCGGAGATGAAGCCGCGCGACCTGACGGGGCCAGCCGTCTGGGATCAGAACAAAGAAGAAGTGAGAGACGTGATGCGCGGGGAGACTGAAACAAGGCGCGAGCAGGATAAATCCATTGAGGATGCGGGAGGGAAATCTGACAAGCTATGAGTGCGCAACAAGTAGAGACAACGACAAGACCGGTAGATGAACGCGAGATTCAGAAGTCGGTCGTTATTCGCATACGCAGGCGTGAAAGGCCTGGCGCGGAGCAGCGCTGGGAAGAGTTTGAGATTCCTTACCGCCCGAACCTCAACATCATCTCGTGCCTGATGGAGATTCGCAAAAACCCTGTGACGCGCGACGGCAAGCAGACGACGCCGCCCGCTTGGGACATGAACTGTCTCGAACAGGTCTGCGGCATCTGCACAATGGTAATCAACGGGCGCGTGCGTCAAAGCTGCTCCGCGCTCGTTGACCAACTGGATGAGCCTATCACGCTTGAGCCTATGACCAAGTTTCCGAACGTGCGCGATCTCATCGTTGACCGCTCGCGCATGTTCGAGCACTTGAAGAAGGTTAACGCATGGATTGAGATTGACGGCTCTTACGATCTTGGCCCGGGGCCGCGCATGGATCAGGACGATGTTTCCGAGCGCTACGCCTACTCGCGCTGCATGACGTGCGGTTGTTGTCTGGAAGCCTGCCCGCAGTATTACGAAGACCAGTACATTGGCCCGCAGGCAATAGCTCAGGTTCGTCTGATGAACATGCACCCTTCGGGGAAGATGACGCGCGACGAGCGATTGGAAGGCATCATGGGCGACGACGGCATCACCAACTGCGGCAACGCCCAGAACTGCGTCAAAGTCTGCCCCATGTCAATCCCCTTAACGAAAGCCATTTACGAAGAGAACCGCGAGACTGTGGTTCACGGGCTGTTCGGCTGGCTCAAGTGGTAAGCCCACTCGATTGCGGATTTCGGATTGCGGAATGCGGATTAGCTACGGGTTGAATTCGATTGATAGCATGAATCTTCATCCTGCTTTCCAATCCGCAATCCGAAATCCGCATTCCGCAATTTCACTTGACTGCTTTAACTTTTCGTTGCGGCGTCTTGTACTCCGTAGGCTTCTTCTTACCCAGCGATTGATACTCGTTTGAGTTCTTCCCGAACTGCGCATCAATCTGCACACTCGCTCCCAGCATGATGTTGTGGTAAGCCCACTCGGCAGCCACAGCCTCATCGCGCGCAGCATCGTAAGCAGCCTTCGCCTGCGTCTCCGCAGCCTGTTTCGCTTCCATCTCCTGCCTTGATGTCTCTATTTTCGCCACCGTGTAGGCTTGATTGGCTGGCGTGTAGTTCGTAATTCCTTTCAACGCATCGAAGCCATCCCTGTCGGCTTGGAGGGTTGCCGGGCGTATCCGGCGGCTTTCATTCTTAGCCATGATTTTCTCTCCTATAGTGGAGTGAGAAATCTCGGAAGGTGTGAGAATTCTCAAAGTGAGTGCGAGGGCGCGTGCATCTTACCCCTGCTTTTCAGATGAAACAAGCCTTTTTAGCGAGTCTGCGACCTTAGAAAGCAGCCCATTGCTGAATCAGGCACAGCAAATCCCGCAAAAACCATCATTTCACCGACTAAACGACTGAAACAACACGGCTTGCGCCTCATCAGGCAGCGCCCTGCACAGCCTTGGCAACGCTATACACATGCCAGCGCACGCCATGTACACGCCTGTACCCGACATGTACAAGCCTGCGCGCGACAGGTACACGCCTGTACATGTCGGAATCATGCGAGCGCACGACGTAACCACGCATGATTATGGCCTACACAGGCGAGTGTACGGCGTGCGCAGCCGTGCGTATGGCGTAGCCGCACCATGCAACGATGCAATCACGACCGATTATGCCCTTACTCACCCATCCTCCAGCAGATTGCATTGAGCGCGGCTTACACCCCATCTTACTCATCCCTCCGCCTTCATCCCTCATCCCTTCCCCCGCACCCGTTTGAGCGAAGAGCGTACCATCTCTAAATGAAAAGGGTCGTCAAGGTGAGTAACGAGCGCCTCTGCATGCTCATAAAACCGAATTGCTTCCGGTGCGTTGCCCCGCGCCTCTGCAACCCTTCCTAACTGATGAAGTGTGATAGCCTGTCCATGCTCATCACCGATGCGCTCATCAATCTCAAGACTTTGACGATACCATCGCTCCGCTTCATCGAACTGTCGCCGCTCCTCTGCAATCCTCCCCAACTGATGAAAAGTAACAGCTAGATTACGGTCATCGTCTGCGCTCTCATAGTAATCTTTGAGACGTAGATATATAGCCTGCCCGGTATTGAAATCACGGCGATAATCAGCAATTTCAGATTGATGTCCCAGCAACGCTCTCCATAAATCAGATCGCCCCTTGAGCGGCTCGCCGCTTTCATCTGTAATCTCACCTTCGATCTCGCTTATCAGTCGCTTCCACTCAACCCAGCGCCCTTGTGTGACGAATAATGTTCGCAATCCGTAAAGTATTCCCTGCACGTCATTCCAAAGTTCATGCCGGCGGGCAAGATGCAAGGCATAAATCAGGTTACCCTCCTCAGCGCGAAGCAGCGACATGGCGAATCCTGTGTTGGTTCGAAACATTTGAAACAACTGATTCCCATATCCGCCATAAACTGTAGAAAAAGCTTTCTTCAACCAATCGAGATGAGTGGGAAATGCTTCGCGCAGGAGGTCGTAAAAGAACCACGGCAGCGCGGGGTGAACAGTGTAGTAGCCTTCATCCACACGTCTCAGCAGCCCTACTTCTGTTGCAGCGTTCAGTATCCGTATCCATTCGTCGCGTCCCAAATCTTTGATCGCGTCAGGCGCGCCGTCAACTTGTTGGCACATGCCTGTCAGCACATACGCATCTACGAATCCCTGAAACAGTGCTAACAAGCCGAGCCGGTGGCGGAGTGTAGCGTCGAGCGCGTCGAGGCGATAAGTCAACGAGGCAGAGAGGGAGCGTTCGCGTCCCTGTGCGGGGTCGTCTTCGCTCAAATTAACTTCGCCCGCTTGCAGGGCACGGAGCAAAGCGTCAGGCTTCGTTCGTTTCAGTTCAGGCAGGATGGCTTGAATTGCCAGCGGATTGCCGCGCAGGTATTTGAGCAGGTCGTTGTATTGCGGCAGCGCCTTGATTTCCTGCGGATTAAGTCCCGCGCGCTTCAAGATACGAACTGCCAATTCCTGCGCCTCATGCAGTTTTAGTCCGCCCAACTCCACGCGGCGATAAATCTTTCCGAGCCACGATTCATCGCGGCGGCTGGTGATGAGAACTTTCGTCTGACCGCCGCGTAAGGCGCTGAGAAAATCGCGCAGTTCCTTCTGCTCTTCCGGTTTCCAAGCCGACTCCGTTCCCTTCGGGAAGCCCGCGACGGGTTCAAAGTTGTCCCATATCAACATGCAGGGGACTTGCTTCAAGACCGAGAGCGCAATCTCGCGGCGCTGGTCTGCGTTGAGCAAGTGCCATTCGACATTCAACTGCTGCTTGATTGCTGCGCCGAATTCTTGCCCTATGCCATCACAGACTCGCGCAAGCGGCAGGTAGTGCTCGAAGCGGAAGAAGAAGATTGGGCCGTCGAGCGCGCCCGTCTCTGCCCACCAGCGCGCGAAGCCTGCGGCCATCTCAGTCTTGCCTACGCCCGCCATGCCTTCGAGCAGCACTATGGTCTCCGTGCGAAAGGCTCGCTCTAAATCGAGCGTCACGCCGTCGCGCCCTACGAAACCGAACGCGGGCGGCTCTGGCAAATCTATTTCCGCGCCTGCTCCAGCCTGCTCATCTTTCAGGATGCTCGGATTGAGACGCAGTTCGCCGAGCGATTTCGATGTGGCGCGAACTGGCGCGGCTTCAAACAGGACGGGCACGACCCAATCCTGTAGCGGAATATCGCCGATGGGCGAGAATCGCTGCGGGTGTGTGCGTAGCTCCTCGCGTGCGAGCGCGACGGCGCGAGCCAACTCCTCGCCTTTCATCAACGCTTCATAGAGCCGCGCGACGAATCGCACAGAGGTTTGTACATAAACCGAGTACGTCATCGCCACCACGCCGCCGACTCCAGCCTTGAGCAGTTGATTGCCAATCGAAGGGTAAACGGCTTCAGGGCGCGTCATCCCCGATTGACAGGCATTGAGCATCACTACGGGCACACCTTTGCCCGCCAGTAAGCCGCCTAATTCTTCGCCGCTCACTCTGCGCTCTTTGTCGTCTTCGCCCTCGAACAGCAGCAACCCGTCCGCATCTATCCCCTGCGGAGGAAAAGCCCCGTGCCCGTCGAAATGAATGACGTGATAAAAGTTCGGGCGGTCGGCGAGCACGCGCGAGAGTTGTTCAAATGTTGGCGGGCGCAGGATGTCAAGGCGCAGGCGGTCACGATGCGGGCGAAACAGTTCGAGCAACGGACGTGCGTCGGCTTGAAACGGAATGTCGCCTTCGCCGCCGGGACGACAGATCACCATCAGAATGTTGAAAGTCTTGCCGTCGCCGGACACAGACGGAGGCTGAAAGATCAAGTTGGGCTGGCTGCGCACAAAAGCGCGTGCTAGACGCGCAAGGTCGCCAAACTCCCCTCGCGTTGAATCGCGCATCAATTCCCACGGCAGCGCTATGCCTTCCGGGTCGCTTGCGTGTATGACTACGCGCGTGTTCGCAAGATCGTCGGCGATGTGCGCGTAGAGTGCGCCGGTATCACGATTGCCGAACACGGCGTCGAACAACTCGACGCCTAGCTGCTCCATTAATTTCTCAACCTGCTCAGCACGATTGCGAAATTCCCCCCACGGGTAAGTCAGATATTCTTCCAGATACCATTGAATATCGCGGCGCTGTTTCTCTGTGACAACGAATTTGAAGTCAGTTTCTCGCTCCTGCGGCTGCGCACCCTCTGGCGGGCGATAACTAACTCGCACACGGGCGTTAGTCTGTTCGTCTGCGGGGATGTGATGAATGGTGAGTTCTTTCATAGTGAGAGTCTCCGGCGTTCGGCAACCGCTCCGCCTGAGTCAAAACTTTAACCTCAAAGAACTTTGAGGACAAGGACTCCAGAAGCGTAAAGAGGAAACAAGGATTGGAAACTATCACCGACAAGAATGCATCAATTGTGGGAACGCACAGAACAGACGTGCGCAGCCGATTTGATTTTCCTCTTATGACGGAAGCCATCTACGAGGAGAACCGCGAGACCGTCGTGCATGGCCTTTTCGGCTGGCTGAAGAGATGATCCGTAGAGCTTACGAAAGCCGTGCGTGCGCTCTATTGTAAGCTTTCAATAATGGCCCGCGTCGGTCTCACGCCGTAATTTATCTTGAGACAGTAGCCTCGCTACGTAATTCCGCTTGCCATCTGCCCCGGCGCTGTATTAATTTCATTAATGAGCAGGCTCGCCACATTCTGCTCCTCTTCCCAAGCTAAGCTCTTCCTTTTCCATTTCCGCAGGAGTGTTTCACTCTAAATGAATGAAGAAAAATTTGACGGTTCGGAGAGGCGTGTGTCGTCTGATCAACCTGAAGCTCGTTCCGACGCCGAGATGGAGATCAAGCGTCTGAAGAGCAATTTTGTGAACACGCTTGTGCGCGACATACGCATTCCGCTAACGAGCGTGCTCGGTCTTCTGGAGCTTTTCGAGAGCAAGTTGCAGGCGCGCGAGCCTTTCGACGCAGAAGATCGTCAACTGCTCAGTCTTGCAATTGAAAGCGGTGATCGTATGCGTCGCGTGCTGGACGAGCATCTTGAAGTGGCACAGCAGCACGAGCGCCCGATGGCTCTTAAGCTGGAAGACGTTGACGCGCTTGGATTGATCGAGGAGGTTGCAGAGCCTCTGCGCGGTTTTGCGGCGCTGCGCGGCGTAGAGATGGATATACATGCAAGCCCGCGCGCGCTGAGCATGCGCGTGGACGAGAGAGAGACACGCCGCGCGTTTCAATACCTTCTGACATGCGCGCTCTCATCAACGCCCGATGGCGGCACAGTGCGCATAGAGGCTCAGGCGCTCAGCGGCACTCGCGCAGGTGATGCAGGGCGCTCCTTCGTGCTAATCAGCATAACGGATTCCGGCGGCGGCATCGCGCCTGAAGAGTTGCCGTTGGTCTTCGATGCCTTCCACATTTCAAGGGACGCGCACGGGTGCGAGACGAGTGGCATTGGCCTTGCCATCGCAAAGCGAGTAGCCGCAGCGCACGGCGGCAACGTAGCGGTGCGCAGCCAGGCGGGAAAGGGTACGACCTACTCGCTGGTTCTGCCAGCCGCACATGTCGAGAGCGCGCATGACGGCGCGCGCATACTGATTGTGGAAGACGCGCCGGAGCTTCTTCTGCTGCTGCGAAAACTTGTAGGTCGCATGGGATTTCAGGTCGAGATTGCTCAGTGCGCCAGCGAGGCTCTTAAGATTTTAGGTGGGAAGCATATTGACCTGTTGATGACAGACTGGGCTATGCCCGGTATGGACGGCGGCGAATTGATTGCGGCGCTGAAAGTGGACGAGAACCTGCGGCACATACCTACAATCGTCCTGACCGGACATGACACAGACCACGAGCGCACAGAAGCACATGCAGCGGGCTGCGACCGGTTTCTTGTAAAGCCCATCATGCGCGACGAGCTTCAGCGCGCCATCTCCGAGCTGCTTGCTGTAAATGCATGAGGAGCAAATTTGCTCTTCATGCTCACCCGTTTTTCGCAAGCACGCTGATTCCCAGAGGAATCGTGCTTATCGCTCCGACAAGAAAGAGCGTCCAGCCGATGGCTCTGCGTTGATCCTGATTGAGCCTGCCGGATAGCAACAGACCAAGCCCCGCTCCCAGAGCAGCGCGAGTGCCCCCGATGAGTATTATTTCGGGAATGGTCAATCCCCTCTTCTTCATAAAAAATATGCCTCTACTTCCGTCTGATTTCAGGTTTCAGGTTTGACGAGCGCTCTAACTTGAAACCTGAAACTCTGTTTCAAATACCAAGCACGTTGACTAGCTCCTGCACAGATGCAGCGCTCTTCTGCAATGCTATGCGCTCTTCTGCGGTCAGGTTTATCTCTATGATCTGCTCAAGACCGCGTGCGCCCAGTTTGCACGGCACACCTACGTAAAGGCCGTTGATGCCGTACTCGCCCTCAAGGTATGCGGCGCAGGGTAGAATCTTTTTCTTGTCCTTCAGAATGGATTCGGCCATCTCAACCGCAGCGGCTGATGGCGCGTAGTAAGCCGAGCCGGTCTTCAATAGCCCGACAATCTCTGCGCCGCCGTTTGCCGTGCGTTTCACAATCGCGTCTATCTGCTCTTTCGGCAGCAATTCCGTCACAGGGATTCCCGCGCACGTAGAGTAACGCGGCAGCGGAACCATAGTGTCGCCGTGCCCGCCCAGCACAAACGCAGTGATGTTTTCGACAGAAACGTCCAATGCTTCGGCAAGGAAGCAGCGCATGCGCGCCGAATCCAACACGCCAGCCATGCCTATCACACGGTGCTTCGGAAAACCCGAACGACGAAGAGCGACCTGGCACATGGCATCCAGCGGGTTTGACACGATAATCAGAATCGAGTCCGGCGAATAGCGCACAACTTCATCAACAACCTTACTAACAATGTCCGCGTTCGTCTTCAAAAGATCGTCGCGGCTCATGCCGGGCTTTCTTGGCAGCCCCGCCGTGATGATAACAACGTCAGACCCGCTGGTGTTCTCGTAACTGTTCGCGCCCACGAGTCGAACATCGTAGCCTTCGACGGGCGCGGTCTGCGCCATGTCCAATGCCTTGCCCTGCGGCACGCCCTCAACTATGTCAACCAGAACCACGTCGCCCAACTCTTTGCTGGCAACCCACAACGCAGCGGTCGCGCCAACATTGCCCGCGCCCACCACCGTAATCTTATTTCGCCTTCCCATCTTCTTCTTCCCTTTCGATTAAAATCGAGCCGCGTTAAATGCGTAAACCTTATCGTTTTCAAATCAAGCCGGAGACTTTTGGCACAGCAACCCTTGCCGAAAGCCGTCATTTGCCTGCAAGATTTCTCATGTTTATGAAAGAGCGCGAGTGTACTAACGCGCACGTGCGAGTGTCAAGATAAGCGGATTGGAGATGCGCTCGCAACTCGCTGCGATTGGATTCGTTTCGTATATGTTTTATAGCAACTGGTTGGTCGGAAAATTAAGAGCGTGGCTGCGCATAAAGGGCAGAGACGCGGCGCATCCACATGATTTGAGTGAAGACGAGAAGGCGACTTTTGAACGCGACGAAGATGAGAATAGCGCTGGCGAACTGGACGTTGACCTGTTCAACCCTTTCCCTGACCCCGTTGTGATCGAGATAACTGATGTATTCGATCTTCACACCATCGCGCCGCGCGACGTGAAAATAGTTGTCGTAGAATACCTGCGCGCAGCCCACGCCGCAGGCTTTCGCACCGTCCGCATCATTCACGGCAAAGGCACAGGCACACAGCGCGAGATGGTCAGAAATATTCTAGCCTTCACGCCCTTCGTCACCAGTTTCTACGACGCCCCGCCCGATGCAGGCGGATGGGGCGCGACCATAGCGCACTTCTCACGAAATAATAGATAGTTTTTTGAATGACTTCTTAATGCAGGATAAAATAAGCGGTAGAAAATGAGCCTGGGAGGACTCGAACCTCCAACCCCAATCTTAGGAGGATTGTGCTCTATCCTTTGAGCTACAGGCCCGTTGGGAGATTATCGCAAATGCCAGAGACGGGAGCAAATCTTAATTGAACTCGAACAAATGAATAACTGTTAGTCCAGCCATGCTCAAGATTGATACTTGATGAGCGAGCGCACGTCGTAGCCTTCAAGTTTCTTGCGTCCCGGCAGGAACTCTAATTCGACGACGAAGCCGAGGCCGACGACCTCGCCGCCGAGGCTCTCGACCAGATTCACGACAGCTTTCGCAGTTCCTCCTGTAGCAAGCACGTCGTCGCAGATTATGACTCGATGCCCCTCGGCAACTGCGTCGCGGTGAATCTCAAGCGTGTCCTTGCCGTATTCCAGATCGTAAGAGATGGAAGCGCATTCGGCTGGCAGTTTGCTGGGTTTGCGCACCGGCACGAAGCCCGCGCCTATGTGGTAAGCGAGAGCGGGGGCGAAGATGAAACCGCGCGCTTCTATGCCTACGACCGCCTCGACCTTCTCGCCTTTAAACTTCTCCGCCATAGCGTCCACAGTCCTGCGCAAACCTTCAGGATGTTTCAGCAGCGTAGTGATGTCGTAAAAATTAATGCCCGGCTTCGGAAAATCCGGCACCTCACGAATCAATGTTTTCAGATCGTCCATTGGAACAGTTTTCAGTTTTTAGTTTTCAGCCTGGACTCGTTTCTTAAAACTGAAAACTTAAAACTGCTTTTCACCTTTCTATTCTGAATGAAACATACGAGCCTGTTGGCTCAAGGTTAAGTTCTTCGAGATGCTGGACGTGGGCGTAAGACGGGCCTGCGGCGAGGTCTTGCTTGAAAGCTTCGATGCTTGCGGCGTCACCCTCTGCAAGCGCCTCGACACGTCCATCCGGGAGGTTGCGCACGTAGCCCGTGACCTGATGCCGCGCTGCCGCCCGCTGCGCGAAGAAACGGAAGCCCACGCCCTGAACACCACCGCTGATTAAAAATTTTCTGGCGACTTTCATCTACAACCAAGGCAGGGAGGATGGAAGGGATGAGGGATGAGGGCGGAGGGATGAATAAGAATGAGTCAATTGCATGTTGACACTTTTACTCACTTCTTATTCATCCCTCATCCCTCATCCCTCATCCCTTCCACCCTCCTTGCTGTTCAGAGGCATCTTCTGATTGCTCCGCCCTGGCCTAATCCTAGCTCGAAAGTGCCTAGAGCCTGCCTTGAACTTGCCAGTGTCACGGTCAATGTCATGTGATCGCCTACGATCCTTCCGGTGTAAATAGCAGGCACGCTTATTCCAATTTCGTTCTCTCTGATTGGCCCACCGTGACCGGGCATGTGCCTCCCCCTAACGTTGAAACGCCCCCGCCTGTCGAGCGACAGAGGCTCGTCAATCGTGCCCTTGCCGCAGTCATACTGTATGGTAGCGCCACTTCGCGTGACGTTCATGCGTATATGCTGGCCGCCCCATGTGCCCTCCTGCGCACGCTTCCTGTCTGAGCCGAGCGAGAGAACATTAGAGACGAACAGAAATTGAACCAGAGCAAACGCGATAAGAAGCTTCATGAATTTTCAGCAATCCTCCTTTCATCACGAGGGAACATTATCGCAGAATAGTGAGCGAGGCTGAAAGGAAGGGATGAGAGGAAAGCGATGACGGGTAAATGGTGATGGGTTATTGGATAAAAACAGTTCTTTCCTATCTCCCATAACCGCTCTTTACGATTCACGCACTTCATACCTATTTATCAGCGATGCTCTACAAGCTCAATGATGCTGATGCCTCCGGCGGGTAGATTTACTTTAACCTGCTGCTGGCCGTTCTCATGTTTGACTTCAACAGTGCCGTCGCTCATCCAATCGAGTGCATCAACAATATGCCCGCCGCTCAAGCTAATCGTAACGGCGGCGCGCGCGCTGCGGTCAACCTGCGCCAGCCCTTGCTGCGGTTTTATCACGCCGCGATTGTTGAAGAGCGTGACGATCCAGCCGCTCGTCGTTCGATTGATTAGATATTCCACATCGCCCGCGACGCTGAGCGGTGTTGCATTAGAGAAAAGATGCGCGAGCAGGTGCGCTGCGAAAGGAGCGATTCTTTCATCTTCGCCCAGAAGATCGGGCAGCGCGCAAAAGATAACTCGACCGCGCCCAAGCGCTCGGCTAGTCACCAGCGCATCGCCTGAAGGCGTCTTCATCAGGACTTGCGTGCCGGAGCGCGGCTCAACTCGCTCGAATCTGAAAAGCTGGCCGCTCAAATCCGCGCCGGTTTCCTGCCCGATCAAACAGCGCGCGTCGTCCGCTTCCGCACTCGCGCCCGTCTGGTGAATGCCCAGAAAATCTTCGGAAAGCCCTTTAGCCTGCGCAGAATTGATTACGACTACGCCACCGTTTCTTACATAATCTTCAAGCTTTTTGGCCCAACCTGCGCTCCAGTCAATTCGGCCTCCGGCTACAACTGCGCGGTAAGAATCAATGGCATCACGATGCGTCTCCGAAGCAACAAGCACGTCGAAGATGTCTCCGAACGCGCCGCTCACGAATGCCTGGCGGTCGCCCGTTGCGGGTTCGCCTTCAACGACGGTCAAAGGGTAATAGGCCGCGCCGAACAGTTCACGCAGCGCACGGTCACTCCTGCTAATCTGAGAAACTCCAAAAGGCCATTGCGGGTAATCGGTCATCTCCCAGCCGTGCGCAGGATCAAGCAGGAAAGCTACGGGCGTGTAAGGCACTCCGCGGGCGGTGTGCTTGCTTGCGAAGCGAATGAACTCGTCCGTGATACGACCCAGTGGATTAAGCTGGAAGGGATGCTCGCCCGGCCCCGGCTTGAAGAATTGATCGAAGCCCTGCTCAAGATAGATAGCAGATGCGCCCGCCATATAATAAAAGTAATAACACTTACGATACCACGTCAGCGATGGCCCCATCGTCGCGCCGTAACGTGAATGATAGAAGGCATCAGGCCCTGCGAAATTCTGCGCGCGTGTGAATGTGGTGGCAGTGTCGCCGAAATTCGGCGCGTGGTAATAAAGAAAGTTTCCACCAAACTGGCGCGCCGCGCCGCGCGTGAAAGCTATACGCATTGCGAATCCCGGCTGAACCGCCGCAGTCTCTATTCCCAGAAGCTTCACGCCCCACTCTTCCAGCGCATGCGCGAAACTGGTGCTGGAAGTTGACTGCGCGGGGATGAGCCTGTCCCACATAGCACCCGTCTGCGTGTGGAATAGCCCTGCCCACTTCCTCTCAAGCGCCTGCGTGTAAAAAACGCGGTGAGCTTCAAGCAACTGCGAGCGCGACATCTCAGGCGAGATTTTCAAATAGGCTGGAGCTTGCTCCCATACGTATCCAACGCTCTCGCCGGAAATCCATCCCATGAACTGATCGTGTAGCTCACCATTTAGCAATTTCCAAATCGCCTGACCCTGCGCTTCATCCATTTGCGCCGCGCCGTAGTTGATGAGCACAGCGAAAGGTACATGTGTCTCGCGCAGGTAACGAAGAAACGGACTTCCTTCTGCCAGAAATGCCGGAAGGTCGTTGATGTATATGACGGGCACGACCAGCTTCGACGAAAAGATTGGAACTTCGCCTGCGCCTTTGTACTTTTTTATAAACTCTTCTACAGGCTCGGCGTTGAATGGATAGAGCGAGCGCTCCGAAGCTGGCTGATCCAACATGGGCCAGAATTCTCTTGCAATATTCCAGGGCATCAGGAAATCGCGCCCGGCAATCTGTACAGGACGCCACGCAGCAGGAATTTCCATGCTCGCGCGCGAATCGAAAAGCGGCGTGAGCTTTGCGCGAGTGTTGGCCCAATTTTCTAAAAGGCGCATTCCTGCAAACGGCGGTCTCTGCCTTCCCTGTGGAACGAACGCGAGATCGTTTGTCACCAGCAGGCAATCAACATGACGACGCGCTTCCGACGCTTTTTCAATCTCAATCGAGATTCGTGCGCTGCCTTTTGCAAGAGTCGCCGCCGCTTCATCCCATGTGAACGCCCAGCCCCAGTACATGCTAACTTCGTCGTGCGGATCAACTATGTCATGAGCGCCGAACTCGTGGCTGAAAACTTCCCTGCCGTCTTGAGTAATTCGCACACGAAAATTTTCCGTCTTCGCAGCCCAGTCCGCGTATCTCACCCAGACCCTGTACTGTCCGGCGCGCGGCACTTCTATCTCCTCGAACAGGCTCGCGCGTGTTTCGTCCGCGCTCGCCGCCGCCGCATTCCATTCGCTCTCGCCGCCCTGCGACCACTCGGCAGAAGTACCAGGCCCGTTCATTCCCCAGCCCGGCGATTGTGCGCGCTGCGGGTTCACCCACGACGGATTCGTTACAGGCTCGTGCCGCTCGCTCACTGAAAAGCCGCGCATGTTTTCTGCTTCGTAAAAGAGATATTCGTAGTGATGAGAGGAAGCGGAAGCTGTCTGAGCAAAATCGGGTGAGCTTAAAAAGAGGAATGAAATAAGAGAAGCAGTGTAGATTACCGTGCGTAAAATGAGATGCGCAGCGGGCAGGCCGTATAACTTGCACGCTCGCGCGCGAGACCTCTCTTTAATCATGCCGGAGTCTTCGTGTCGTCTCACGCGAGCGTTCGTTAACCCAGCGCATCAATACATTCCGATAGCGTGCGCCGACGGCAGGTGAACATGGGCGTGTCGCGCAAGGTGAAGGCGCTGGCCTTTGATTCGCGCAGTTCTTGAACGAGGTCCAGGAAATCCGATGGCTCGTCCGTCTCGAATGCGACGACGAACTCCTGATCGTCTAATCCGAACGAGTAGGTCGTGTGCAGCTTGACCGAGCGGTATTTCGAGCCTATGCGAATATGCTCGTCCATCATCTCCTGTCGCTGCTCGTAGGGGCGCGCGTACCATTCGCGCGTCTTGACGAACGGGTAGACGAACAGGAACCTGGATTTTCCCGGCACAATATGAAGCCTGTCCTCTACGTGCTCAGG
>DATHJK010000137.1:0-5672 GCA_035316225.1 Pyrinomonadaceae bacterium | reverse complement strand
CTACACCTACCACACCTTCCCGTCCTGTCATAGAGACCTCGACGCTCGCGCCGTCGTTCATCAGCGCAAGGGTTGAGATTACGCAGTCGATGGGGAAATAGAGATGATCAATCAGGTCTTCCTGCTCGTAGATGGATTCCTGTTCGGTGAGGCGAACCGACTTCAGGTGCGGCTCAACCAGTTTTTGAGCCTCCTGGTTAAGAGCATTGAGGAACCTGTTACTGACTGAATCTATTCTGAGCACGGCGCTCTTCCTTTCTCTGAGGAGAAACAAGGGTTGCCAGATAGCATTCAAACAGGCCAAATTGCCCGGCTATGCTAACATAAACCTGCCCTGTACATCTATTCAGTCAGAAGTAAGGACGACGAGGTAGACAAGAGTTTTGAGTAGGTGCCTTTCCAAATCATCAAGAGCCTTAAGCTTTCCAAAAAGATACCGTGAGTATAAGCCACCTTCACCCGAGCACCTAGCAAATTCAAGCAGGTTTCAGTACGCAATCGTACAACCAGATTCAACTGAATCGTCTATACTTCTCAATATCTCGGATGAGTAGGGACATACCCACAGGTATGAGCGCACGTGAACTATTTGAATCGGCCCGGCGAATTCATTAAAACGTTTCGCGGCGGTGTGAAGAGCAGCATCGAAACTTAGAGATGCTGCGCGAGAAAATGCGGCGTCAGCAACGCCAGCCTGCTTACCGAAATGCCAATACTGTCCCGGCTGCGTGCGACCGAGAGATTGAGCGCGTGGTGCGTTCTCTGCTGGCTACGGTGGAAGAGATTTGATTCCAGGGCGCTCTCTTTTCAATCTGCGATTTTTTTACTCAACCGTACTAATCCGTACAGACTCTCTGTTATTTCGCGTCTATATTGCGCGCTATAACCTGAAGTAGATTGCCGTTGAAAGTGAAAGTTTGCTATTGCGGCGCGCTATAACCTGAAGTTGCTCCAGTTTCAATTCCCTGACAAATTTTCAGTCTCGCTCGACAGCTAACGCGCCGTGTGCCACCTACGCTGAAAGATTTATCTCGAGTCTTCCTTGAATTTTTATCGGCATGTTGCACAATCAGAGACAAATACAGAGTCGCATTGCCTCCGGTGACCATTCCCCAATGACGGATAAGCTAGGCGCTCAACCCACCATATTGATCGTCGAAGATGACGACGATAGCCGTCTGATGCTGAAGACTCTTCTTGAGATGAAGGGCTACAAAGTTATAGAAGCCTCAAACGGCGTAGAGGCTACAGAGGTAGTCACGTTTCTGCGCCCCGGCATGCTC
Source organism: Pyrinomonadaceae bacterium (assembly GCA_035316225.1). Taxonomy (GTDB): domain Bacteria; phylum Acidobacteriota; class Blastocatellia; order Pyrinomonadales; family Pyrinomonadaceae; genus 3-1-20CM-3-53-8. The sequence continues at coordinate 4,389 of DATHJK010000137.1, read as the reverse complement.
ATAATGGATCTGCAACTGCCCAAACTTCACGGCTTCGCCGTCACACGCCACATGCGCCAGCGCGAGGAGACGCGCGACATGCCCATCATCATCCTCTCCGGCCACGACCCCCAACAGCATCGCCCGCTCGCACTGGCCGCAGGCTGCAACGAATACCTGACCAAGCCCATTGACTTCGATAAGCTGGATGGCGTTCTCTCCAGATTCCTGCCTTTGGACTAAACACCGCTACTTCAAAATTACCAAACTTCTCTCATCAACTTTGTACCAGCTCTGCTCAAACTTTCGTCCGCAATTGTGATAAAAGAAGCGCGAGCCGGAATTTATGCGCAGCCTACAGACTAAAACACAGGTCTCTGCGGGCGGCGTCGCGTTCAGACGCAGGCGCTCGCGCACTGAAGTCGCTCTAATCTCTGTAGGCGAGCGTGAGCGCTGGCAACTTCCCAAAGGCACTGTAGATAAGGGCGAACAGACCGAATCTGCGGCCCTGCGCGAGGTGCGCGAAGAGGCCGGAATCGAGACCGAGTTGATAGAACTGATTGACCGTGTGGAATACTGGTACTTCGCAAGCGAACGAGGCGAGCGCGTGCGCTTTCACAAGTTCGTCTATTTCTACCTGCTGCGATACCTATCGGGCGACGTGCGCGAACATGATCATGAGGTGAACGAGGCGCGCTGGTTTGAAATCAACAGGGCTGAAGAGATTCTCTCGTTCAAGAACGAGCAGGAGATGGTCGCACGCGCGCATGCGATGATTTCAGCGCTCGGCTAATGCGCTTTCAAAAAGAGGAAAGGCGGAAGCCCGGTTGAATAACCATCTGCTTCCGCCTTGATTCATCTAATTTTATGGTCGAGGCTTTACTCTTCCTCCGGCTCCTCGCCCTTCTCTTTAATGGTTGCGGCTGGCTCCCAGACGCGCGTGCGCCACTTCTTCTGCGCGCTGGCGTCAATTATGCTCAGCGAAGCCAGTGGCTGCGTGAGGTCGCGCACCAATCTGAGCACCTCCGCATGAGCTTTCATGCTCTCGCCCTTCGCGTCCATGACGCTGATGGTGATGCGGCTGCCAACGGCTGGAAGCTGCGGCAGATGAACGAGCGCCCCCGTTGGGCCAACATACTCGGTCGAGCCTTCCGTCACAATGTGCTTCTTCTTTTCGTTCCACTCGGCGCGCACCGGCAAGTTGACAACGTAGCGCGGCCCTGTGGCCTGATTGATCTCTGTTCTAGACATTCCTGACACCTGACCTCCCTTGCTCCCTCCACTTAATTAGCGCGCCTTCGAGAAGAACGCATGCCGGGCGATGGGCTTGTGCCCTCACCCGGCAGTTTCTAGTCATTCAAAGCGCGCTTCCTATTAGTAACGACGCCCGTTATCAATCTGTAGATTGTTCGTCACAGAGAAGACGCCGGGCACACCGCTCGCGGCTATGTTGGCGAGCCGTCTGTCCATCTCGCTCGACACCACGCCTTCCAGCGTCACATGACCCCGGTTGACGATGATGTGAATCGAAGGATTGCTCCCCATAGCGTATCTGTACAGACTTCCCATATTGAAGACCCTGCGATAGGTTCGCACGCGAATCTCGTCATCGAACGAAGAGAGCGGCAGAACTTCTATGTTGTTGACAACATGATTCACGCCCGCGATCTTCGCCACTCTGCGCGCCGCATCGTCTCGCGTAGAAGGATGCACGACCTGGCCGTAAAGCGTGACCGTATCGCCTTCGACCTTGTACGCGAGATTATCGAAGACTCCGTAATAGGGCAGCATCACAAGCTCGTGACGCACCTTCTTTGAAACCTGCTGCTGCACTTCAGGCTGACGCACGTCAACCGTACGCGGCGCGGCGAACACGGATGAAGCCGCAATCGCCATGATGGCAGCAAACGCCATGATTATGTTCTCTATCTTTCTCATACTCACTTCACCCCTTGTCTCGAACAACTTCCGTTTAATTTCATTCACAGTAGAGCTTTCTCGCTCATAACTTTCGCTTCGTAAGCCTCAAGAAACGCGACGACCTTGCTCAATGCTTCGACGACCAGCGTTTGATCTTCCTCCTCCATACTGGTCAGCGCGTCACTGAAAATCCGGCAGCGCCGTTTTCGGAATTGATCCACCAGTTTCTTGCCCTTAACGCTGAGCGCGACGAGCACGCACCTGCGATCTCCGTCCATAGCGCGACGCTCTATCAACCCCTTGCGTAGCAGACGGTCTGTCAACTGCGTTATCGCAGGAGCAGATATTTTCAGTTCTGCCGCCATCTGACCCGTTGGCATCGGGGCGCTGCGCAGCAGCTTTAATGCCTGCGCCTGAAGCAGCGTTAGGTCAAGCTCTGCAACATGTTGCTGGTGCTGCTCGACCAGCAGTCTGGACATGGCGTCCGCGAAACGGCTCAAAACTTCCTCGACTTTTGGCGGCGTCGCCTCGGTCATCTTCACCCGACTCCTTTAGCTTTCCGAACATTTAAGATGCATTAAATATTACAGGCGTTGCCATCCCCTATTTTGCCAGATTTCTTAACATTTTTGTGTTTTTTGAAGTGTATGCCTGCGCTCTAACGCGCGCCCAAACGGAGGCTAACACCTGCGCGAGCGAGCGTCGGAGAGCCTAGAGTGACGACGGGCGTGCGACCGATTTCGTATCGCCGGTCGAAGATGTTTTCAACGGCGACAAAGGCATCGAGTGTGTGGCTCAAGGGTCTGGAAAGGAATGCGTCCAGCGTGAAATAAGGCGCTAGACGAAAGAGGTTCTGGTCGTCGTCGAATTGAGAACCGGACGCGCGCCCCTGAAGGGCGAAGGTCAGGCGCGCAGGGTTCATGTAGCGCAATTGGAAAGAGAGTTGGTGTCGCGCCACCTGCGGGAGACGCAAGCCTTCCAGAGATGTGTTGACAGGAAATCTCAGTACGCGCGCATCCGCTAATGTGTAGCCGCCGGAGAGAGACCATCGGTTATTAATCTTCGCGTCCCACTCGATCTCAACTCCCCTAGAGCGCGTGCGTCCCAGATTCTGGCGCTGGCGCGTGATCAGTCCCGGCGCGACGCTCAAGGTCACGTTGGCGACGGGTCGGGTTATCTCAGTCCAGAAGAATGTTCCGCGCAGAGTCAATCTTCTTTTGAAAGGTGAAATGCTTGCGCCCGCCTCGCCTCCGGTCAATCTCTCCGCACGCAGTTGATCGTTTGCCAGAGTCAGTACGTCGCCGACGCGAAACGTTCTGTAAAGCTCGTTCAGCGTTGGCGCGCGGAAAGCGCGATAGATGGAAGCGGCAAGCGACCAATTCTCGCCCGGCCTGTAAAGCAGAGAAGCTTGCGGGCTGAAAGCAGTTTCGCTGCGGTCTCGGAAAGAGATTATCGTGGGCGCAAGATTCTGGCTTAAGGGGCGCGTTATAGAGCGCGCGTCCAATTCGCTCCAGCGGTCTAAGCGCAGGCCGCTCGTTAAGATTAGCCGACTGCTTATCCTGAAAATATCTTCCCCGTAAATTCCGAAAGAGCGTTCACGCCCGCCCGCGCCTACAAGCGCCGAGGCTCTGCCTTGAACGAATGCCAGTTCATCACTCGCGCCGCGCACCTCTCTAGCCTCCACGCCAGCGACGAACGTATGACTCGCGCCGAAGAGTTTTGACCATTGAACGCTCGCGCCCTCGACCTGCACCGGAACACGTTGCACCCGCGTTAATGTCTCGCTGTTCCTGTTGCTTGCGACCGCCGAAAAATTCTGGTCGAAGAGTTCCACGCCCAGGTAAGCGCGCAACGAAAAAGCTCCGGCACGCTTAGATTGATAATCGACGCCCGCGCTCAACTCTCGAATGCGCGTTTGGTTGGTTTGCAGCGGCGTGCCGTTGGCGCGCGATTCCTCGAAATAAGAGCCGCGAATGAATGCGCGCCCAACTCTTCTGAAATAATATTCCAGGTCAAGATCAATCGCCGCGTGACGCGAATTCGCGGGCGTGTCAACGCTGCCGCGCTCGCGCTCATCAACTAGAACATAACCATCGGTACGAAACAGGTCTGCGCTTAACTTTGCGCCCCAACGACCTCTCCTCGCTCCTGCGAACAGGGAAGCGTCGGGTGTGTTTTCGTTTCCGTAAGAAGTTTCAAGGGAGAACACGGGGGCATCTGCATCGCTCGTCAGAATTTGAATAACGCCGCCCATAGCTCCGCCTCCGTAAAGGTTTGAAGCTCCGCCACGCAAGACCTCTATTCGATTGACGGACTCGCGCGGCACTCGACCCCAGTAGACCCAGCCGCCGAAAGGATCGTTGAGCGGAATGCCGTCCGATAGAACTACTGCGCGACTCGCACCGCTTGCGCCCACTCCACGCAGGCTAACGCCCTGCGAAGTAGGATTCGCCGTGCGACTGCCTGAGCGTCGGAATAGTTGAAAGCCCG
>DATHJK010000136.1:0-4082 GCA_035316225.1 Pyrinomonadaceae bacterium | reverse complement strand
AAGAGGAGATGCAATCAATCGTCTCGCGCATTCAGACGACGAGCAACTGGAAGCCTCTGGCGGACGCAGACCTTGTTGTTGAAGCCGTCACTGAAGACGTAAACGTAAAGAGCGAAGTCTTTCGCAGGCTCGACGAGGTAGTAAAGCCTGACGCAATTCTTGCCTCGAACACTTCATCAATCTCAATCACAAAACTGGGCGCGACAACGCGAAGACCCGAAAAAGTCGTTGGCATGCATTTTATGAACCCCGTGCCCGTGATGAAGCTTGTAGAGATTATTCGCGGCATGGCAACTTCGGACGAGACTTATGAGCGTGTTCGAGCGCTTTCCGAAAAGATGGGCAAGACGCCTCTGGAATGCAATGATATGCCCGGCTTCGTTTCAAACCGCGTGTTGATGCCAATGATTAACGAAGCCATTTTCGCTCTACACGAAGGTGTCGCCACGCGCGAGAGCATTGACGGCATCATGCGTCTGGGCATGAATCACCCTATGGGGCCGCTCACGCTCGCGGATTTCATTGGTCTGGACGTTTGCCTCGCAATCCTGAATGTATTACACGACGGTCTGGGCGATCCTAAGTACAGACCATGCCCGCTACTCAAGCGCTACGTTGATGCGGGTTGGCTCGGCAGAAAAACCGGGCGCGGATTCTATGAATACAGTGATAAGTGATAAGTGATGAGTGATAAGTGATAAGAGAGTCTGGAGTCAAAAGCCAAAAGCTTTTCTCTTATCACTTATCACTCATCACTCATCACTGACTTTACCTATGCTTTCAAAAGACCTCTGCTTTTATTGCCAGAAATGTCTGGCGGCTAATCCGTTCGGGGAGGAGTTGTGTGTGCGGTGCGGCACGCGGCTGATGTTGGTCGTAGAGCCTGCTGCGTCGCGTTATGAGGGAGGCGGCTTGCGCGCCACGCATGAAGAGCATCTGCTTGAGCGTGTGTCTGCGCTTGAAAATATGCTGGGTCGAATCACGGATAAGCTGGGGCAGATGCTTGATTTGTTGCTGCGCCAGGCGCGCAATTCCTATATGGATCACGTGCTGCTGGAAACTTTAATCGGCGTGCTGAGCGAGGCCGGGACGGTTGATAAATCGAGTCTTGACAAATTGTGGCGCGAGCGCTGCAACAGCGAGGTTGCGGAGCAGGAGGCGTTAGACCGCAGGCAGGTTCTCAGAACAAAGATTCTCGCAAGCTACTCCGGCAAAGATAGAGCCGAGTTCGAGGAACTGATTTCCAAAGGGCTGAATTCATCGGAGTGCGATGAAGAAGAGGCAGTGGAATTTTTAGAACAAGCATGGCTGCTTTCAGTATCGAACGGGCCGCTTCTCTCGCTGCTGGGCGAAAAGTTTTTTGAGCTGGGCGAATACAGGCAGGCGAGCTTCTATCTTTCGCAAGCGAGAATGGAGTCGTTAGGGGACGCCCGGCTCTGTTTATTGCTGGGTCTTTGTATGGGAGCGGAAGAGGACGGCGCGCAGGCTTTGAAGTTGCTGCGCAGGTCAATAGAGCTTGGCGGCTCGTCCTATGCCGCGCATTACGCGCTGGGTAGGTTGCTGGCTTCAAAAGGTGAGTGGCGCGATGCGCTCTCGGAATTCAGTCTTGCAATTGAAATCTCTCCATCGGCTGAAGCTCATTGCATAGTAGGATGCGTTTACTTTGAGCTTGACAGTTATCATCTTGCTGCGCGCTATCTGCGCAGCGCTTTGAAGCTCGATAGGAAATATGCTGCCGCTCATTTCATACTTGGTCTTATTCATCTGCGCGTAAAAAAGATCGAAGAGGCTAAAAAATCTATCCAGAAAGCTCTTGATATTGAGCCGGAGAACCTGCTTTATAAAAAAACCCTGCGCAGAATCGAGAAAGACCGGAACGTTGATGGCTCTGTTCCCGTCTTCGACTTCGGACGCTCGGGGACAAAAAATCTAATATTCTGCTGCGACGAAAGATTGAATAGCGCGCTTCGCAAGAGCGCTTTAGAGTTCAAAGTTGAGACCCGCATCGAGCAGTAAACTTTGGTGGCGGGTCATTATCAAAAGAGCAATTGAAAACTTCTTTGCGTTTTAGCTTTGCGGCTTGGCGTGAGATGGTTTTTTCACGCCAAGCTGCTAAGACGCAAAGAAGGAGCGCAAAGAGTTGAGTATTTGTCTGTAGATATTTTGTTCATTAGTGATAATGGCACACTGCTTAAACTTTTTCGCGCGTTGACACTAGACGCGAGGCCGCTATAATAAATCCTTTTGCGTATGCGCGGGATTTAGGGCTTTTCCTGACAGGGGTGGGGCATTGCGAATCGAGCTTGATAAGTTACAGGAAGACAGGGGTAGATTCGCGCACAGGTACGAAGCGGACGAGATTGTGCTTGACGAAGAGCACATGAGGATCGTTGGGTCTCCGCAGGTTGAAGGAAATGTTACGCGAAATGGGTTGGAGTATATCTTGCGCGGCAAGATTACTGCGCGTGCCGAGCTTGATTGCGACCGATGCCTGAAATCGGTTGATGTGCCGGTAGAGAGCGATTTCGAGGTCGCGTATCTCCCGCAATCAGAGTACGCTTCTACAGGCAGGGCAGAGCTTCACGCAGAGGATATGGCTCAGTCGGTCTTTAGCGATAACGCGATTGATCTGGACGAGTTGGTGCGCGAGCAGATTATGTTGAATCTGCCAACGCGCGCTCTCTGCAATGAAGAGTGCAAAGGGCTATGTCCTGTGTGCGGCGCAGACAGGAACGCGAATGGTTGCGACTGTGAAGCGAAAGAGATTGATACGCGCTGGGCTGCGCTCGCCGCATTGAAGAAAGATCAGGACTGAATTTGTAAGCCGGGGTTGCACCCAAATATGGCGGCTTCGGCTTGACCTTAAGATAGAAGGAATAATAGTTATGCCAAATCCGAAACGACGACACTCAAAGGCCAGAACCAGAAAGCGCCGCGCACACGATGCGTTGCGCGCACCGCAAACATCCGTTTGCCCTAACTGCCAGGAGCCGCGCATGTCACACCGCGCGTGCCCCAAATGTGGCTTCTATAAAGGGCGCGAGGTGATTCAGGTCGAGCAGAATACGTAAGGCTGAAGAACAATTTTTCAGCGCACCCCGAATGAAGCATCAGCTAACGGGTAAAGTCGTCGTTGACGCGATGGGTTCGGATAACGCTCCGCACCCTGAGATTGACGGCGCGCTCGCTGCCGCGCGCGACCTCGGCGTAGGCGTGATTCTGGTCGGCCAGCCTGAGCGCGTATTGCCTGAGTTGAAACGATGTAGATGGCGTGGGCAGGGCGACCGTGGCATAGAGTTCGTAGAGGCGTCGGAAGTCATAGGCATGGACGAGCCTGTTGCTACGAGCGTCAGGCGCAAGAAGAAAAGCTCTTTGAGAATCGGTTGTAAGCTGGTGACGGAAGGGCGCGCCGACGGGTTTGTATCTGCGGGAAACACGGGCGCGGCTATGGCTACTGCGAAGATGGTCATAGGAATGCTGCCCGGCGTTGATCGCCCTGCGCTCGCAGCTATGATTCCTACTAAATCTGCTAAGCCTACGCTTCTGCTGGACGTTGGCGCTAACGCCGAGTGCAAGGCTTATCATCTGGTGCAGTTCGCAATCATGGGCGAGGCTTATGCGCGCGCTGTTCTGGGAAGGTTAAAGCCTTCAGTCGGCTTGATGAGCATAGGCGAAGAGGAAGCGAAGGGAAACGACCTGACGAAAGAGGCTTTCCCGCTCTTGCGCGACCTGTCGAGCCTGAACTTTGTTGGCAACGTGGAAGGCCGTGACGTATTCACAGGCGCGATTGACGTAATTGTGACGGACGGTTTCACGGGCAACGTCATGCTCAAGCTTTCCGAGGGCTTGACCGAAGCGATGCTCTCTATGATAAAGCGCGAGTTGACCGCTTCGGCTGTGTCTAAGGCCGGGGCAATGCTGGCTCGCCCGGCGTTCAGGAATATAAAGAAGCGGCTAGATTATTCCGAATACGGCGGCGCTCCGCTTCTGGGAGTTCGCCAGATAGTTGTCATAGGGCACGGCAGTTCAAACGCTCGCGCGATTCGCAACGCCATTCGCAGTTGCAAAGAGTTTACTGAAAA
>DATHJK010000135.1:0-6430 GCA_035316225.1 Pyrinomonadaceae bacterium | reverse complement strand
AGAACTGAACGCACCCCTACTTTCGGTTATTGCGGAGCGCTGGCGATGCACTGCTTGCGCGTGTTGCGGGCTTCGGTCATAGCCGCCGTGCGATCCGCTCCCCTTTTCGTCTTCGCAGCCTTTACTGCGACATTGTAATCGTCGTTGCACTTCTTAACGGCTGCGTTGTGTTCGGCGCTGTGTTTGTGTCTTGTCTTGGCTGAAGCTGCCGATGCGCCCACACCTAGAGCAAGGGCGAGCGTCAGGGCAGAATGAGTCAGAATACGGTTCATCTTGTGCTCCTTCGAACATTTTAGGATTAATTTTGAGGAGGAGTGCTTGCGTTATAACCGCTTGCGCTTACCAACGAGAGCAAAAGGCAGGCCACGCCCCCGTCGCCTGTGGTGACGTGGCAAACCAGCGCGAATTACATCGAAAATACCGGCTGGCGGGAATTGAGCGGACTTAAAGAGCGCGATTGAATCTGTGGCAATCTGGTCTCGCCCGACAATTTAGCCACGCAATAACTACTCGCGGGCGACCATGCGCCCGTCGTGCTGCCGGGAGATTGACAAATTTATTAAACCATTAGTCAATAGGAAGCGTAAAATTTAGTGGTAGCAACGGGTACAGCATTTGCTGCTTTTAGCGAGACCGGTCACGCTCGCAAACGCTATCACCCCTCCGTGCATCTAAAACTTTGGAACGCTTCGTGACCTGGCGTTGAATAGAGATAGAGAATTCAAAATTATGTATAGACTTTCCGCACGTCAAATACTTCTCATAGCACTCCTTTCAGGAGCTTTCGCAGCAGGCACAGTCGCCTGCATAGGCAGTCTCAGCAGCCGATTCTTTCCGAAGACGGCTGCATTTACCGAAGCCGCTCCGGCTGGCATCACAGACCCATCCGTCGCCTCCGACGAACAGAACAACGTAGAAGTTTACAAGGCCATCTCGCCCGGCGTCGTTCTGATTACTTCAACCTCCTACCAGCAGGGCTTCTTCGGACAGATAGAAGAAGGCCAGGGTTCGGGTTCGGGTTCGGTGATTGACGACCAGGGCGACATATTAACGAACAATCACGTGATCGAAGGCGCGCAGCGCCTGACCGTCAGCTTCGGAGGCGATCAGACTTTCCCCGCCAAAGTCATAGGCGCAGACCCTGACACAGACCTCGCGGTCATAAAGGTTCAGGCCCCGCGTGAGGCTATGACTCTTGTGCCCTTCGGCGATTCAGATCATCTCGTCGTAGGTCAGAAAGTTCTTGCCATCGGCAACCCGTTCTGATTCGAGCGCACGCTCACGACGGGCGTCATCAGCGGTCTACAGCGACCGATTCATGCGCGAAACGGGAGATTGATTGAAGGCGCGATTCAAACCGACGCTTCTATCAACCCCGGAAACTCCGGCGGGCCGCTGCTTGATTCGCACGGTCGCATGATAGGCATCAACTCGCAGATTCTCTCGCCTTCGGGCGCGAGCGCGGGCGTGGGCTTCGCAGTCCCCATCAACATAGCCAAACGCATCGTGCCGCAGCTCATACAGTTTGGCGAAGTGCGCCGTCCGAAGATCGGAATCGTACCCTATAGCGTCAGAGGCTTGAGCGGCCAGATTCACCTGCCCGTCAACGAAGGCGTGCTGATTTATCAGACCACTCCGGGCGGGCCTGCCGAGCAGGCTGGCTTGCGCGGTACTAGATCGAACGACGCAGGCGAACTCATACTGGGCGACATCATCGTGGCGATTGACGGCCAGAAGGTCTCCGGCACGGACGACCTGTTCCGCATACTAGACAGCCATCAGGTCGGTGATGTAATCAAGGTGGAGGTCGTGCGCGAGAAGACTCACATGACAGTTCCTGTGAAATTAGCGCCGCCCGATTCGACGCGCCGTCCACGACAATAAAGCAGAGGTCAGAGGTTGGAGGACAGGTATTAGCGAAAAGCTTTTACTAACCTCCAGCCTCTGACCTCCAACCTCTTTCCCGGTGGAGACTACACACTTCATCAACCCCGGTTACGGCTGGCTCTGCAAGCATTGCAGCGTGCGCGACGATGTGCATTTAGACAGGAGCAATCGTCGCGCACGCTTTTTCAATGAAGGCGAAGCCGAAGAGAAAGAACCAAAGCTCTCCACACTCGCACTCGCCAAATGGCGCGACCCTGCGCACCGCACGCTCGTCTGTCCCAGATGCGGTATCGAAGAGGTAGTCAATAAAGCGTAAGAGAAATCAGGTTGGGCGTCTACACATTAGCGCTGTTATAATTTTGTCGCTCGAAAATATTAACAATCGTTTCATCGAAGGGTGCTGTTATGACCAGCGAAGAAATAGAAAAGGCGCTGGAATTTATCGCTAAACGGCAAGAGAATTTTGCCGAGAACATGGAGAAGGCTGAGGCGCGCATGAATCGTTTAGAGGGTGCTTTCACCGGTCTTTTCAATATAACCAATGAAAATAGTAAAGCCATAAAAGAATTGGCCGAAGCGCAAAAGCGCACAGATGTTCAATTGGCTGAGACTGATGAGCGGCTGAATATCTTCATCACTACTGTAGAGCGCTATATCAGCGAAGGGCGTAACGGTAAATCGCAATAGTAAGCCTATGGCTTAGTTTCATCGCTCTCTCATAAAACCTTTCAACTCGCCTATCCTCTCTTCCGGCGCGCCGTAACGTGCGCGGTAGTCGCGCTGGCTGCGCGCGATGACATCCAGAGCTTCCGCCCGGTCGTAAACATCCCTGATCTCCACGCGGCGCGGGTCATCGCCGGGCAGTTGCTTGTAGGTGAGAAAATAATGTTTCAAGCGGTCAATCAAACCTGCCGGGCAGTCCTTGATGTCCTTGAAGTGGCCGTAGGCAACATCAGCTTCTAACACCGCGATGATCTTGTCGTCGGCCTCAAGGCCGTCAATCATGCGCAGGCCGCCGATTGGAAAGGCGCGCACGAAGAATCCTCCATGAGCGAAATCTTTTTCCGATAGCACGCAGATGTCCATAGGGTCGCCATCGCCTTTTATCTCTTCTATCCCGCAACGCTCCGCGCAGAGCGCAGCCACTTCGTCGCCGCAGAAAGTCTGTGGGATGAAGCCGTAAGGCATAGGGCAGAGCGACGAGAATATTTGAGGGCGATCAACTTTCAAGTGGCCGGAATGTTTATCAAGCTCGTACTTGACCGCATCGGTCGGCACTATCTCGATGTAAGCGCTCACTTTCGATGGCGCATCAGCGCCCGCCGCGACTCCGTGCCACGGGTGAGCCTGAAAGAGAGTCCCCAGCAGTTTATCCAGTGCGTCATCTTTTGCAGACATTAATTTCCTCAAAAACTCTCGGCGCGCTTTGCTAGCACACCGTTCGTTGGTCTAAAATTCAGGCGTGTGACCTCGCTCAAGATTTTTCCGCCGCGATTATGAGCCGTACCGAAGCTAACTGTCCACAGGTGGGCCAGACTTTCAAGATTCTATAATCTCCAATGGCAACAAACGCACAAGTCATTACAGAAAACGTAGAGGCCAGAAGTTTATCTATGCGCTGGATTATAGGCGCACGCGACGACCTCATCTGGTTCATAGGCTCTGTCCTATCGAGCTACCTGCTGCTTGCGCTCTACGTCGCCGGAATCCTTCCGCTCGTGCCTATGATAGCGGCGTGGGCTATCTTGATTGACGCGCCGCATGTCTTCGGCACGCTCTCGCGCACCTACTTCGACCGCGCCGAGCGGAGGACGAGGAAGCGTCTGCTGCTAGGCTCTCTGCTCTTTTTCGTGATTGGCCCGTTGATGGTTATCGCCGGTCTTGGTGTGCTGTTCTTCTTCCTGGCGGCTCTATGGGCTTACTACCATCTGGTGAAGCAGCACTACGGTTTCATGGTGCTATACAAGAAGAAGAACAACGACCTTGCCCCTGTTGATAATGCGCTCGACCGCGTGCTGCTTCTCTTCGCCTTCTGGTATCCGTTCGTGGCCTTCATAGCGCGCGATGCAGAGGCAATCGAGCGCGTTCCCGCTCCATTACATGCAGGCGTTAATGGGCTGGCAACAATCCTTCTCATAGGAACAATCGCTACAGGCTTGGTCTGGCTCGCACGTCAAATACAGCGCGCGGCTTTGAGCCAACCGCTCGATGTTCCTAAATACCTCTTGCTGGCGGCTGCGATTCCCATGCACTGGATAGCGCTCTTGACGCCCATGCCCAATAAGACGATTGCGCTTGTGGCTATTCTGACCGTCTATCACAACCTGCAATATCATCGCTTGATCTGGTTTCACAACCGCAAGTATAAATCGGGCGCGGACTGCAAAGAAAAATATGGAGCGGCGGAGATAATAAGTCGTCGTCTTCTCTTCTACATAGGCTTCGGCATACTTTTCGGCCTATGGTATCAGGGGCCGCGACAGTTCGCTCTGGCCTACCTGCTCAACCATCACGAGCGCGAGAACTTCTGGATACAGATGTTCGCCTCGTTCCTATGGGGCTACGCCTTCATACACTACTATCTGGACTCGAAAATCTGGCGCGTGCGCCGCGACCCTTCCGTGGGCCGTGCGCTTCAGATGAGTTAGGAGCGTATGAGCTTCACCGCTTCCATCCTTGTTTACATCGCGGGCGTCATCCTGTCTGCTCTCATCTTCGGCCTTTTGCGCAAGAGAACACACGTAGCAGTAGCGGAAGGCGCAGCGATGATGATTCTGCTTCTTTCGCTCTACCCTCTGGTGCGATGGATGTCCGAGAGCCAGCGGCAGAGTTTTATGAAATACGCGCTGTTGAGCTTGACGGGCGCGCTCGTCTCTGCCGTCATACTCTTCATCATGCAAAAGCGCGCCTGATAGATCCGAGCGAGGGGAATTCTCTGTCAGGTGTGATTCAGCAAATATAGTTAAGTACACGGACAAATTTAGATTTAGCTAACAGGTGTTGTCGGTACCATCTGCTTAAGCTCGCGCGGGTTCTGATGCTGCTAAGACCCGCCCGCTACCGCAGGCGGTACTGACTTCACATCTGCGCGCTGGCACCGCCTGCGCTTTATCTCGCGGGGCGCTCCGCCCACAGCGTCTATCAGAACTTGTATCAACTGCCTTACGAGTGGCAGCCGCATTGACCATCCTGCGAAAGCCCAAGCGAGGTTGATGTGCTCAAGCGCACGCGCAAATGCCGCGACTCCTTCTTCAACGGTTCGGTCGCTCGCTTCATAAGTGATGCGCCGCAGGTCGCGCGCCGGATGATCTTCGGCGGCTACAATCTCCAGCGCTATGGGACTGTGCCGCTCCAGCCACGCTCTCGTCTGGCTGCAAGGCTCGCAGCCCTCAGCGATGTAAATCCGCGCCCGTTCGGGAACGTAAGGCCGCCATCGCGGCAGCCAGTTGCGAACAGTTCGGCGGTAAGCGACCCACGCGCTCCCGTATCTTATTTTCAAATCGCCGCCCTCGTCCCACGCCGCCAGCCCCGCGCTGTAAATGAAGCCCATCACGCCAGCGCCAATCACCCAGTAGCTTGAAAGCATCAGGCCCCACGCCGCCAGCAACAGGCACATTGAGAGCTGCATGGGATTGGCAACATACGCATAGACGCCGCTGGTTACAAGTCGTTTGGGCGGGTCATAAGGAACGGGCGTGCCCTTTCCTCTTACGACAAACTCCTGCACTGCGCTCAAACCTAGAATTGCAAAGACGGCCAGAAGTTGAAGAAGAAGACTTCTCAGCCAGAGGGGTTTTATCAAGAATGCAGTCAAGCTTCCACCTGTCTGCTCTACGATGATTGCAGGAATCACTCCGAGAAGAAATCCGCCGAAGAGTATCGCTTGAAGTAACGCGCGCTCCTTCAACAGCCTGTCGTCCGTCGTCCAGCGCGCGAGCGCCTGAGCGGGCAGAAGCGCAAACAGGAGCGCGACCGCTTCGCCAATCAGCCACCTGTTGCCGAGTTGCACGGCGGGCGCGCACACAGGCATTAAAAGCAGGTCGGCGCAGAGCATAATCACTGCTACAAACATCAGGCGCATGCGCGGGAAAGCAAGAACAGGAATCGCACCCCACAGGATTGCCCAGCCCATGCAGAGGTCTGCGGGCACGCCCATTATGAGACCGCCGCGAGCGCCAAATTGCCACCAGCCGTAGCGCATCGCAAGCAGGTTTACCATAAGCAGCGCCGGAAGATTCCACGCGCACGCGAGCATGACGGCTGTAGCTCGTCTACGCGCAGGCATACGCCATAGCCATAGCGCCATAGCGCCAAGCAGCGGAAGCAACAACCCCATCGCGCGTATCAAGATGATTGAGCGCATAAAGTCTCAGAGAAGGAATTTCACATGGCACATCGAATCGCCAGTAGAGTCTTGAAGCTTAAGCGCCGATTAAAATCTATCGCGTGGGCGTTGCCAGAGTATCAATCAAATAAGCGGAGGCAAGCCCCCCCGCATAACGCTCCCACGGCGCGAAGTACCACGCAGGGTCAAGCCTGCGCG
>DATHJK010000134.1:0-5038 GCA_035316225.1 Pyrinomonadaceae bacterium | reverse complement strand
AGGTTCGGAATGTTGCTAGGTCTTGGAATCGTAACGAGCATAGTCGCGCAGGCGCTCTTTAACATAAGCGTAGTGCTATCGCTTGTTCCGACTAAGGGCATACCGCTTCCGTTCATATCCTATGGTGGCTCGTCGCTTGTGCCCACGCTGGTCTCTGTAGGAATTCTTCTGAACATCTCGCAGTACGCGGGAACGACTGCGAGCGAGGCAGAGCAGCGCGGCGACAGGGAGAAGAGAAGAAAGCTGGTTGCGAAACATATCTCTTTGTCGCCGCGTCACGGTCTCCCCGCGTCGCAGCGCACGGGATGATGGCGATGCGCGTGCTGATTGCTGCGGGAGGAACGGGCGGGCACATCTACCCCGCTATTGCAGTCGCCAGAGAAGTGATGCGCCGCGCTCCTTCGTCCGTGGTGAGATTCGTAGGCACGGCTGGAAAGCTTGAGACCAAGCTGGTTCCGCAGGCAGGTTTTGAGTTATCGCTCATTGAAAGCGCAGGGCTGGTGAACATGGGGATAGTTTCGCGCCTGCGCGGCCTGTTCCTGATTCCGAAAAGCATACTCTCGGCGCGCCGCGTGATTCGGGAATTCAAGCCGGACATAGTGGTCGGCGCTGGCGGTTACGTAAGCGGGCCAGTGCTCTTGACGGCGGCGCTGATGCGCGTGCCGACGCTTGTGATGGAATCGAACGCCGTGCCCGGTTTCACCAACCGCGTGCTGGCGCGGTTCGTTGATCGCGCCGCAGTCTCGTTCGACCGAGCGCTTCCCTATTTTCGCGGCAAGGGCGTAGTGACCGGAAATCCGATTCGCCGCGAGTTCTTTGACATAGGCGAGAAAGAGCGTGAGCAGTCGCATGTCAACGTGCTCATCTTCGGCGGCTCGCAGGGCGCGCGCGCCATAAACGAAGCGATGATAGCGGCGCTGCCTTTTATGGAAGCAGAGCGCGAGAGGCTTGCGATCACGCATCAGACGGGCGAGCTTGATTTCGAGATGGTGCGCGCCGGCTACAGTCAGGCCGGGTGGGAAGAGCGTGCGGACGTTAGACGTTACATTGACGACATGGTTACGGCGTTCGCTACGGCAGATTTCATCATCAGCCGTGCGGGCGCGACAACCAGCGCCGAACTGATGGCAGCCGGGCGCACTGCGATCATGGTTCCGCTGCCCGGCCAACTGGAGCAGCGTCGTAACGCGGAGGCAATGCAGGAAGCGGGCGCGGCTCGCATGATCTTGCAGGAGGATTTGACGGGCGAGCGGCTGGCGCAGGAAATCGCAGCGCTCGTCAACGCGCCCGAAAAGATAAGCGCGATGGAGCAGGCCAGCCGCAAACTCGCGCGCCACGATGCGGCCAGCGCAACAGTTGATTTGATGGAAACGCTAGTCTCCAGTTTTTAGTTTTCAGTTTTAAGAAAAAGCAGATGCTTTCTGATTACATACCAACTGAAAACTAAAAACTGGAAACTAAAAACTGTTTTTATGTTTCGCCATATCCAACATGTTCATTTCGTCGGCATAGGCGGCATAGGTATGTCGGGCATCGCTGAGGTGCTGGCGAACTTGAACTTTCGCGTTTCGGGTTCGGACTTAAAGCGTTCGAGCGTGACGGAGAGGCTTGAGCAGTTGGGCGTGGAGTTCTTTGAAGGTCATAACGCGGAGAACGTAGGCGATTCGCATGTCGTCGTTCGCTCGACAGCGGTGCGCGACGACAACCCGGAGATTCAGGAGGCGCGCAGGCTCTCCATCCCTGTCATCCCGCGCGCAGAGATGCTTGCGGAGTTGATGAGATTGAAGCCGCATTCGGTCGCGGTCGCAGGCTCGCACGGAAAGACTACGACGACTTCTATGGTTGCGACTGTGCTGGGAGCGGGCGGGCTTGACCCGACCGTTGTGGTCGGCGGTGTTGTGAAATCTTTGGGGTCGAACGCACGCATGGGGCGAAGCGATTTGCTGGTGGTCGAGGCGGACGAAAGCGACCGCTCGTTTCTGATGCTGACGCCGACGGTAGCCGTCGTTACGAACATAGACCGCGAGCACATGGATTATTACAGCGACATGACGGACGTGCGCGACTGCTTCTCGAAATTCGTGAACAAAGTTCCGTTCTACGGCGCAGCGATTCTTTGTCTTGACGATCCGAACGTGCAGGCAGTGATTCCTCTGGTCGAGAGACGGCGAATAACTTACGGCTTGAGCGCGCAGGCGGATGTTTCCGCGCACAACATACGCTTCGATCAGGCTTACGGCTCGACTTTTACGGTCTGGCGCGGCACGGAGCCTGTGGGCGAAATAAGTCTGCGCGTGCCGGGGCTGCACAACGTTTACAACTCGCTCGCAGCCATCGCCGTGGGCTTCGAGTTGAAACTGCCGTTCCAGCAGATTGCAGATTCATTAAGCTCGTTCGCCAACGCCGACAGGCGATTTCAGTTTAAAGGCGAAGAGGCAGGCGTCGTTGTCGTTGACGATTACGGCCATCACCCTACGGAGATAAAGGCGACGCTGGCCGCAGCGAAGATCGGTTCTAATGGACGCCGCATCGTCGTGCTCTTTCAGCCGCACCGCTACTCGCGCACGAAGGATTTGATGGAAGAGTTCGCGCGCTCTTTCAATAATGCTGACGTGCTTTTCGTAGCGGACATCTACGCGGCAAGCGAAGACCCGATTGAAGGCGTAACGGCGGAAGCTCTGACGGACGCAATCAAGAGCTACGGCCACAAGAACGCGCATTACATAGGCGCTCTGGAAGGCGCGACTGAAATCTTGAAAGATCAGGTGCATGAGGGCGATCTCTTCATCACGCTCGGCGCTGGAAACGTCTATCGCACGGGTGAACGGTTGCTGGAAGCGCTCAGCGAAGACAGTGCGAAACAGGTGGCTTCGGTGTTGAATTCATAAGAGCAAAATTTGAAATTCAATAAGATTTAATGATGGTTGATCTGGAGAACAAGTTGGATTTAGTAAAGCGCGACGCTGACGTTGAAAAGATGGCGCAACGTTTGCACGTGCGCGCCGAGCGTGGCCGACGCTTCGCCGAGTTGACGAGTTTGCGCGTGGGCGGCGCGATTGATTGGGTGATCTCGCCGGAAACGGAAGAACAGGCGGCTGAGGTTGTGCATGCTCTGGACGAGGCTCAGGTCGCGTGGCGTCCTCTAGGCTCTGGCAGCAACGTGCTGGCCGATGACGCCGAGCATCATTACGTCGTGGTGAGCACTAAAGGACTGAAAGGCGAGCCGCGTTTCGACGGCGAGATGGTTAGCGTGAGCGCGGGCTATTCATTGCCGCGCCTCTGCATTGAAGCAGGGCGGCGCGGCCTTGCAGGGATTGAAGGATTGGGAGGCATCCCCGGCACAGTCGGCGGCGCGCTCTGGATGAACGCGGGCGCTTACGGGCACGAGATAGGAAACGTGACCGCATCTGTGCGCGTTGCTCGCGGAGGGAGCGTTGTGGAGATTCCGGGAAGTGAAGTTAAGTGGAACTACCGCCACACTTCATTTCAAGAAGGCGAGCTGTTGTTGGGCGCAACGCTTCTTCTTTACCCGGACGATCCCTTAAAAATCAGAGAGAGGATGGAAGAAGCGAAAACTAAAAGGCTCTCGACGCAGCCGCACGGCGCACGAAGCGCTGGCTGCTTCTTCAAGAACCCTCCGGGCAGCGAAAAGGGGACGGGCAAAATCATTGACGAGATGGGCATGAAGGGACAAAAACGCGGCGGCGCAGTCGTCTCGCCCATACACGCCAACTTCATCGTCACAGAGGGCGAGAACGCGCAGGCCGCTGACGCGCTCGCTCTTGCCGAAGAGATTCGAGAGCGCGTCAGGCGCGAGCACGGCATTGAACTGGAATACGAAGTCGAACTCTGGCGCGCAAGAGAAAGTCTGGAGTCTGGAGTCGAGAGTCTGGAGTCTGAGGTTTCAGCTACAGACTCGCAGGATGAGAACAGAAAAATAGAGAATCAAAAAACGGAGATCGATAATCCAACGGACTCCAGACTCCGGACTCCAGACTCCGGACTTCTTTCGGAGGATTAGTGAAAGAGCAAGTGATAACACCGAGAATGGCTGTGCGTGGCGGTCAGGCGGCGAAAGGGCGCGCTGGCGTGCAGCGGCCTGCGCGGCGTGATCGTCCGTCAAACGCGCAACCTCGCGCCGGGCGCGGCTCTTGGCGAAAAGTTTTGCCGTTCGTTCCGCTCATTGCGAAAATTACGCTCGCCATCATCACTGGCGTGCTGGTCTTCGCTGGCTATCGCGCAGTCGCCAGCGCCTCATTCTTCCAGTTGCACTCGGTTGACGTGAGCGGAACTTCGCACGCATCCGCAGATGACATACGCGCTCTGGCTCGTCGCGCGGTCACGGGCACAGGAGTCTGGGATGCAAACCTGGCGGCGCTGAGCGCCGAATTCAAACGATTGCCCTGGGTGCGAAATGCAGTTGTCTCCAGAGTTCTGCCCGACGGGCTTCGCGTGCGTATAACCGAGCGTGCGCCGCTGGCAATCTTCCGCAACTCTTCGGGGCAGCTAGCATGGGTGGATGATGAAGGCATCAGGCTTGGATTAAAAGCGCCGTCCGATCAGATTCCTGATTTTCTGATTCGCGGACTTGAAGAAGGGGATACTGAAACGGCGCGTTCGGAGAACCGCGAGCGCATGCAGCGCTATGCAGAGATGTCGCGTGATTGGAGACAGGCGGGATTGAGCGAGCGCGTCAGCGAAGTGAACCTGACGGACTTGCGAGATGTGCGGGCGCAGCTTGCAGGCGACGACGCGCAGATAGAAGTCCGGCTCGGCAATCATGATTTTGGCGCAAGACTCAAACGCGCGCTGAAAGTTCTGGACGAGCAGCGCAACACACCGCGCGGCCCATTCATTACGCGCCTAGATGTAACGCAAGATACGCGCACAGTCGTCGGCTTCAACTCCGGCGCGCAGTCGCTTGATTCAACCGCAGGCACTTCCGCTCAGCCGACCGCAGACGGCGCTCAAACCGGTGACGACGCTCAGCCGAACGCGAGGCCAGCCGTCCGCACTAGCGAAACCAGAAGCGATCAGG
>DATHJK010000133.1:0-12326 GCA_035316225.1 Pyrinomonadaceae bacterium | reverse complement strand
CCCATGATGCGGCGCACTCGTGCTCTGGTGAAGACCGTAATGCAATGCTCCCCGCGCAATTTTTCTATGAACTCTCTGCGCGCTCTCAACCTGTCGCCACGATGCACGAGCGTCACTGTCGGACAGACTTCCGCAAGACTCAACGCATTCTCGGCTGCCGCATCTCCACCGCCAACCACGCACACATCTTTTCCGGCAAAAAGGTCTCGGTCGCGCGCGCCGCTTTCGATTATGCCTCGCCCCTCGAACTCAGCTTCGCCCGGCACGTTCAATCTTCTACGACGCACGCCCGTAGCTATAATGATGCTTATGGCCTGAAGCTCTTCGCCGCTTCGCAACTGAATACGTCTGGCACGCAGATCAACCGATTCGATTTCAACTCCAGTCCACAGGTCAAACTCCGAATCTTCAATCTGAGCGGCAAAGCGGTCGCGCAATTCGCGCCCGTTCGACGCATGCGCGCCAAGATAATTTTCGATCGTGTTGTGAATCGAAAGAAGCTGCCCGCCGATTTCCGATTCCTGCTCAAGCAACAGAGCGTCCAGCCCCAGATCGTCGCACCAGAGCGCAGCGGACAACCCGGCTGGGCCAGCGCCTATGATAATCACGTCGTGCATGAAAGAAGTAAGCCAGTGGTCTTATTTTTACGTGATAGGAATTTTAACCCATTAACTTGAAAAGCAGCTAATCTTCTACCGACCACTTACTATCTACTGACTGGAAGCCATCTCATAAATAGTTGCAGCATCATTTTGAGCCAATGTTTATGCGGCTCCCGGCAACCCTAAACTATCTATGGAATGAGTTCTACTTCTTTATCGCAACTATCTCCGCCGTTCTGCGATGATGCTCGCCCGGGTCTTCGTCGTGCAGCTTAGTTTCATGGTAATGCTCTACCTGCCAATCCTGAAAAAGGGAGAGCAGCTCGCCGGGTTGAAGCAAATAGTCCGGGTTCATAGGCTTTACTTCCTCATCCTCGTCAACCATGTGAATCGCGCAGATGGCGAGGCCGCCCCGTTTCACGCCGTTGCGAATCTGCGGGAAGAGTGAGCGCTGCAAGTAGTAGAAATCGCAGATGAGGTCGAAAGATTCCGGCTCAATTGTGAACTCGTCTCGCTCAAGGTCAGCGACGCGCGTCTCCAATTTCATCCCACGCGCGCTCGCACGCCTTCCTGTAATCTCTATTCCGACGCGCGAAGAGTCTATGGCTGTGACGTGCCAGCCGCGTTCAGCCAGAAAGAGTGCGTGGCGTCCTGCGCCGCAAGCGATGTCCAGCGCGCGACCCGGCTGAAGATTCTCTGCCGCACGCACCAGAAGCTTGCTAGGTTCTTCCGTCGCGTGCTCGCCGCGCCTGTAACGCTCATCCCAATCCGCCACTTTTCAAACTCCGGCGAAAGATTTTCTGTCCTTGATTGAAGAGCGAGTTTCGCGTCGGAAGGCATTCAACTCGTCTGCCACTATGTCGGGCGCTAAAGTCGAGATAGAGAGCACGCCTGTCTCGTCCACGAACTTGAAAGCGGACGCAAGCTCGCTCGCATCCAGAGTCCAGCGCCCTCTATCACCTGTTTCCAATTCGTTTAGCCGCGCGACGAGCGGCGAGAAATCCTGTCGCACGATGCGAGGGCGCACTATCGTTTCAGCCCAGGAGTAGTAGGGATAGTCAACTCTGAAACTCCAGCCGTCGTGCATGGGAACAGCTACCAGATAAAGCTGGCCGCGCGCGTAGTGTGAAATGGCTGTGTAGGGAGCACAGTGTCGAGTCGGATTAAAACCCGATGGGCTGAAGATTTCAGGCGCAAGCGTGACGACGGACAGAGAAGTGTCCGCGTGCTCTTCAACACCGGATGCGCCGCGCGCAAAACTTTCAAGCGCCGCAGCGATTCGCTCCCACGCTCCGCGCCACAACCTTTCGTAATCGTTCGTGTGAGCGAGCACGCGCTCGACTTCAGGCAAAATAAGCTCGTAAGCGCGCGCATCATCATTGACGCTCGCGCCCGCCAGATGCCTCGCCAGAGGCGAGCCAGCGTCCTCTTCATCACCGACCGCATCCGACCCTTGAATTACGAGGCTTGCTCGCACGCCATCTTCGCTTGAAAATTCCGAAAAATCTCCGGCCTCCGCCGCCGCGATTAATTTCTCTTTGAAATCCTGCGCCCGCTCGCCCGTGAGCACAGTCCAGACAGACAGTACGCCGTCCGTATCGAAGTGGTTGTTGGTGATTAGCTCAATCCCTCGCGTCAGCTCATCCCTGTTCGGCGCGGCGACCAGATTCAGAGCTATCTCGGTCGAAGTATCAGCTTTAACTTCGGCAGGCGTCCGGTTCCCCTGCCAGTGCGAGAAGTGGATGCTGTTTTCCACAGTACCGTCAACCGAAAGCTTCGGCACGTTTTCAAGTCCGGCGTGATAGTATTTGAATCTCACGTGAGCGCACCTGCCAATATTCATGAGCGTTGAAATCATCTGGGAAATTAGCACCGTCGCACCCTCTGAAGCAAAGAATCGGAGCGGCGTGTCTGAGAAATATAATAATAAAATCTCTTGACTTGGCGGGAAAGAACATTAAAGTAGATATACCCCTCTTGCTCCTTTGGTTATCTCACCGAAACAATTTCAGCTTTCAAGTCGAGCTTCGTTTATGAGCGGCAATCCCTACACTTGTGTTTCTAGCAGAAGTCATTCGCCTATGTTCAATCTGGTACGATGCGGCATCTTCCTCTTATTCATCGTCTGCTCCGCTATATTCGAGGCCAAAGCCGCGCCCCTTTTGATTAGCGAAGCTGGCTCGACCAGAGCCGTTGCCTTTGAAGCGGTCGCATTCCAGCCTGAGCCTTTCCCGCCCGCACAGCCAATCACTCTGGGTGTGGATGCACGCACGAGAGTCATGTTATTCGCCAGCAATTTAGAGTTGCTGCCCGGCGAAGATGCGTCCGTCGTAACGGCGGAAGCAGAAGACGCATCGCGCGCCCGTTATCCTTTAACAGTAGAGTACGTAGGCAAAGTGCCCGGCTACGACTGGATGAGTTCGGTCATAGTCAGGCTGAATGACAATCTGGGAGATGTGGGCGACGTGCTTGTAGGGATACGCCTTCATGGAGTGTCCAGCAACCGCGTGCGCATAGGCATAGGGCACGTGGGCGGCGGCCCACCGGATGATGGAGGCGGAACAGCGCCCGTGCCCGATCTTGGCCCCGGCGCAAGTCTTCACGGCAAGCGAGTCTTTCCGGCTGACAACGCATGGAATCAAGATGTCTCTCAAGCTACGGTTGATCCAAACTCGGCTAACCTGATTGCGAGCATGGGACTCAGTGTTGGTCTGCACCCGGATTTCGGTACTATCTGGGCTGGCGCTCCGAACGGCATTCCTTACGTGATCGTTTCCGGCGCGCAACAGAGAGTTGCCGTCACGTTCACGGATTACGGAGACGAGAGCGACGCAGGCCCATACCCTGTTCCGCCGGATGCTCCAATCGAAGGCGGGCCAAACGGAACGGGCGACCGCCATGTGATAGTGATTGATCGTGACAACTGGATATTGTACGAAATGTTCTCGGCTTCGCCTGTCAACGGCGGCGCGAGTTGGCGCGCGGCGTGCGGCGCAGTCTTTGATTTGAACTCCAATGCCCTTCGCCCAGCCGGATGGACTTCCGCTGACGCTGCCGGGCTTCCAATCTTTCCGGGACTGGTGCGCTACGACGAGGTTTTCGAGATGGGAGAGATTACGCACGCGCTTCGCTTCACGGCGCAACGTACGCGCAGGGCTTACGTCTATCCTGCGCGCCATTTCGCAAGCAGCAACACAGACCCGAATCTTCCGCCAATGGGCATGCGCGTGCGCTTGAAAGCTTCGTTCGACATCTCGCATTTTTCGCCAGCGATGCAGGTCATACTCCGCGCGTTGAAGAGATACGGGATGATTCTGGCCGACAACGGCAGCAACTGGTACGTGAGCGGAGCGCCGGACATGCGCTGGAACGATAACGATTTGAACACGCTGAAAGCGATCAAAGGCTCGGACTTTGAGGTCGTGCAGATGGGAACGATTGAGACAAGGTGAACAGCGTTCACCCGGCACGTGACCCATAGAAGCGCTATTCAAAACCTCCTCTGCGAACTTAGCTCTTTTCTTTGCGCCTGAGAGTGAAGAGATAGAGCGTGACTGTTATCTAATACCGAATTGCAGAGCAAAATAAGGTTAGAGATTTAAGTTTGCTCTCTAGTAAATCAGTGGCCTGGCAAACTTTCTTAACCTCACTTTTAGCCGCAGCCTGGTCTAACGACTTTTTGACTACGTACAACTTCACTACGATTCGTGATAGAGGAATATCAACTCTTAATGGGGGATGCGGCGGAAATTTGTGAGTCTTCCGCCGCATCTTTTCACAGTACCGTGATGGTCAGCAGATGTGCTGTAGCCTCTATCGGTCCGGCGTGGGGCGAGTCATTAATGTGCGCTTATCTATCTAGTGACTGTTTCTATTCGGCTATTTACTACATGAAGGTTAACCCCTTCTTTTTACCTTTGATTAAAAGCACTAGCGGCTGTGTCCTCGCTTTTGATTGGCCGCGCCTTCTCTAGCCAGCAGCGTACCATCGAGTCGTGAGATTCCTTGGTTAATGCTCAAGAAACCGGTTTTATTTATTTTAATTCCTCCGATTCTCTCATTACGGTTTCGCTGCCACCCAGGAAAATCCTCTATTCAGCTAGCAGAGCAATTACTCTGAACAACCAACCTTCTGCTCTTATATGCCGGGCAGAGACAAAACATTTCAGGAACGACTGCAAGAGGGGCAGGCCATTGTAATTCGATAGATGGAGGCGTGACGAAATGACAGGGCGGCGAAGTAGATACTCGTCGCTATGCTTTGATGGAAGAACGGAATGATTTTATCCTCAACTGGGGTTTGCACATAATGTGCAGAGCGCGTATCTACAACCCAGGCTGCCGGTTAAAGAGTTGTTGACAGTAACAATAATCGAGTTTACTCTCCGTCTGACCTGTTTTCGTGGAATGTCCTTAAAGAGGAATTTATAGCGTCTCCGCTTATTTTGCTTGCTAGCTTCTCATTAAGTAACGCGAATCAACGGGGTCGTCCTTCTCGCCTCTCCACCTAAAACGGCTACTCGTACTTGTAGCCCTACTCCGACAGGATGAGATTCATAGGCGACAGAATCCGGGTGACCTGATTTATAAGCCGTAACATCAGTTTTGCCCCAATAGACCTGATGAACAAAGAGCGAGTCATAACCGAAGAAGAATTCAATGGATTACTTGATTGGCTCGCCCCGGACCGCGACCTGGCCGGGGATAAATACGAAGCCATTCGCCGCCGTATCATCAAAATCCTCATCAATCGTGGCTGCAATGACGCAGAGGAGATAGCCGACGAAGCTATCAACCGCGTGACATTCAAGCTCAGGGAGATCAGGCAAGACTACGTTGGCGACCCTGCGCTCTATTTTTACGGTGTAGCCAACAAGGTGCATCTCGAGTACCTGAGAAGAAGAAGGCCCGCCCCTGTGATGTTGCAGCCCGCGCCTGCGTCCGATGAGATAGAGCAAGAGTACGAATGTCTTGAAAAATGTATGCGGCAACTACCCGCGGATCAGCGTGAAATGATGTTGCAATACTTTATGGAAGATAAAAGAGCCAAGATAAATCATAGGAAAGAGCTTGCGAAGAGACTGGGAATTGCTCTCAACGCCCTGAGAATTCGTGTCCATCGCATCAGGACAATCTTGCAGCAGTGTGTGGAAAACTGTCTTGAGCAGCAACAGGCGTGGTGAAATAGTTCTGCTCATAGAGCATATCAATTAGAGAGTTCTCCCCAATCAGATAGTCAAACAATGGCACTACAACCAGATGATCAGAAAGTTATCAAACAGTATCTGCTGGGTGAATTAGAGACCGAAAACCTGAGGCGGCAGGTTGAAGAGCGTTTACTGACCGATGATGACTTCTTTCAGGAACTGGAACTCTACGAAGACGAGTTGGTTGATCTGTATTTGAGTGACGCGCTTACACCCGGCGAGCGCGTAAATTTTGAGAGCCATTTTTTACTGTCAACCGAGCACAGGCGCAAGCTGGGCTTCGCACGCGCTTTAAGAAAGTACGTCGTGAACGCAACCGCAGAAGAAGAAAGCGTAGCCGCAAAAGAGGAAGAGCGCCCCTCACAAACATTAAGAGCGCATCACCAGCCACCATTCTGGACTCGCCTTTATTCCAGCCCTTATTTAAGAACCGCCGCTGCCTTCATCGTCGTGCTCGCTGTCGGGCTGGTCATCTGGAGAGTCTTCTTCTATCAATCCGAGGCGCGCAAAGGATTGATCGCTCTTGCCAGAGCCTATCGCGAAGAGCGCCCCATTGAAGCGCGCATCACAGCTTTTTCTTACGCGCGTCTGGTGACGACGCGAGGGAACGAGCCATCTAGAGTTGATCGCAACTCACTCAATCAAGCGGAGCGACTACTGTTTGATGCCGCGCAGAACGAGCCTGGCCCGGCATCGCAACACGCTCTCGGGCTTCTCTATATATCCGAAGGAAAGTTTGCTCCGGCCATACGTGAATTTGAAGAGGCGCTTAAGTCTGACCCGCGAAACGCGCAGATTTATAGCGATCTGGGCGCTGCGCTGTTGGAGATGGGCAAAGCCGAACGACAGAACAGTGAACGGGGTAATTGGCTACAGGATTTCGCTAAAAGCCTTGGGCAGCTGGAAACGGCTCTTGATCTGGATAATTCTCTCCTTCCGGCGCTCTTTAATCGCGCCCTCTGCTACCAGTACATGATGCAGCCGCAGCAGGCACAGGACGCCTGGCAGCTATATCTTGAGCAAGACGCCTCTTCCCAATGGGCAGAAGAGGCCAGACAGAAGCTTAAGCAGCTAGAGGAGCAGAAGAGCAGAGGGGCGCTAAACGAAGAGCAGCTCCGGCAAAGTTTTATACGCGCCTACGAGTCTGGCGATGACCAATCGGCCAGCAGGCTCCTTGGTCAGAATTACACTTCTGCTGGGAATTCTATTACCAACTCGCTCCTTGACGATTATCTAGATTTGCAGGTCAGAGGACTAAGCGATGAAGCGAAGGCCAAGCTCAAGGCGCTCGCCTACATAGCGCAGTTGGAGGTACGCGGGGGCGATGATCATTACACTTCTGATCTGGTGCACTTCTATAGCTCAGTCTCGCCCGGACAGATACCGCCTCTGGCTCAGGCGCGCCAACAGATGAAGAAAGGTTATGATCTCTTCATACACTCCCATTACGATGATGCAATAGTTAATTACAGTGCGGCCAAAGAAATCTTTGAGCAAGTCGGAGATGAAAGCGAAGCAAT
Organism: Pyrinomonadaceae bacterium; assembly: GCA_035316225.1. Taxonomy (GTDB): domain Bacteria; phylum Acidobacteriota; class Blastocatellia; order Pyrinomonadales; family Pyrinomonadaceae; genus 3-1-20CM-3-53-8. Next base: position 4,997 of record DATHJK010000133.1, on the reverse strand, counting down.
CTTTGCTCAATACCGCATCGCCCACTGTCATGAGCTAAACCCGGACATTCCTGAGAGCAAATCAATCCTTGACCTTGTGATTCCCGCCTGCGAGAGAAAACATTACAAGTGGCTGCTCGCGCAAGCTCTCTTTGGCGCGGCAATTGTCGAACAAGACCTTAATGAATATTCAAAAGCGATTGATATAAGCAATCAAGCTCTTCACCTGTCCGAGCAGGTACACGATACAAACGGTGTGCTCAAGAATCTGGTTCAGCTTGCAGATAAATACCAGACTCTGAACGAGCCGGTTAAGTCTCTGGAGCTTCTACAGCGCAGTCTTCTTTTAATGAATGATACTCCCGTTGAGCCGTTACAGGTCTGGAGCACTTACATCACAATCGCTTTTAATTTCGACTCGCTGGGATTTTATACGGCGGCTCTGGCATATCGTAAGGAAGCTCTACCTCTGGCTGTACAGATGGATAGGCCGCTTATTCTCTCTCGCAATTACGAGTATTTAGGGCAGTCTTACAAAAGTTTGAAGATGGTGGACGAGGCCGTCAAAAGCGTAGAGCGCGCCCTTGAGATAGGGAAGAGCTTGCCTGGAGAGCACGGCGGGCTGAACATGGAGGCACACTCCTCCTTGCAGTTTGGCGATATTTACAGAGAGTCGGGCGACTATGCAAAGTCAATCAAGATGTATGACCAAAGCATTCAGCTTTACGACCAACTGGGTTTTCAGTATTACAGCTCTGCCGCGCATAAAGGGAAACTTCTCTCTTTTCTGGCACAGGGCAACTACCCTGCCGCTGAAGAAGAGCTTAAGACTGTCCTGAATCTTTTCGAGCAGTATCGCTCCAAAATCAGCGAGGAGAACAATAGGGATAGCTTCTTCGATGTGGAGCAGAGCGTTTACGACCTGGCTATAGATTTTTACTCAAAGGGGAATAATTTTCAACAGGCTTTTGAATATTCAGAGCAGAGCCGCGCCAGGTCTTTGCTGGATATTATGCTTAACGGAACTCAGGTATTGAAACAGGGATATGGCACCGACCTTAGATTGCCAGAAGTCTCGGCAAGTGCTTCCACGCTCGAACAGATTCAACGCGAGATGCCTGAGCAATCGCAGATAGTTCAGTACGCAGTCCTGGACAATAAAATACTGATCTGGGTGGTCACAAACAGAGAACTCAAGCCCCGCATGACGGAGATCAGCGCTGAAGCATTGAACCAAAAAGTCCGGCAATATTTGAACGGCATCAACAGCGCATCCGAAAGCCAGAGCGCAGAGACCGAAAGCCTATCCAGAGATCTATATTCGATTCTAATCGAGCCGGTCGAGCCATTGCTCGACCACAACAAACTGCTGTGCATAGTCCCGGATAAAATTCTTCACTATCTTCCCTTCGGCGCGTTAATTTCCCCGGCCTCCGGCAGATATTTAACAGAAGATTACAGGCTCACGCTCGCGCCAAGCTCCAGCATCTTCCTTAGCTGCTCTGAAGCGGCCCGCCAAAGGGCAGGCGACATAGACGAGAGATTGTTGAGCGTCGGAGACCCTAGCTTTGATCGCGCAAAGTTTCCCTCGCTCCCCGCTCTGCCTTCGGCTGGCACGGAGGCTGAAACTATCGCCGGTTACTATTCATCGCATGAGCTTCTTTTGAGAGAGAATGCCAGAGAGAGTGCGGTCAAGAGCGAGATTGAACAATCGGACGTAGTGCATCTTGCTTTACACTATGTGACGGACGAAGACTCCAGCTTACTCTCAAAGCTTGTGCTGGCAAGAGAAGAGGCAGACGCTTCATCAGGCTCGGAAGACACTGCCGGAACCATACCTGCATACGAGATATATCAAATGCGTTTGCCTCGAACTCGCTTGGTCGTACTCTCTGCGTGCCAGACCGGAATAGAACGACACTATCGAGGCGAAGGGCCTATCAGCATAGCGCGTCCCTTCATAGCCGCGAGCGTTCCACTCGTAGTTGCAAGCCTCTGGCCTGTCGATTCAGATGCGACCGCCGAATTGATGAAAAGTTTCCACAAGCTTCGCAAGCACGGCTCGCCGCGAACGGCGGAGGCCCTCCGGCAGGCTCAACTAGAGATGATCGGCAATCACACCTCGCGCTACAGCCAGCCATACTACTGGGCATCCTTCATTATCATTGGAGGATACGCAGAGTTCTAAGCTCGAAGCATAGAGATTGGCGTGCCAGCTTAATTCCGAGTCTTCTCTATTAGTTCATAGCTTGATGAAATATTTTGCTATATAGACGCATAATCATTAGAACGGTAAACGCTATCGGGCAGCACTGTTCCATGTATGCTGTGAATCTTGATATAGCGCGTAAGGCAATCAGGCTCAACTCAGAGGTGATTAATAACCACATCTAGCGCTAATGCCAGCCATACCAGCGTGCATCCTTCGCAGCAACCGGCGTATACCCGGAATTTTCAAGTTAGAGGAGAAGAGACTATGCTTGAACAAGAGAGTGATAATGAGAGCGTGAACCCGCTCGCAGAAGACCCGTTTGATGTAGTGAACGAGCTTAATCCTTCGCCAGATGCGCGAGTCTTTTTCCGTGGCCTCTTACTTTTAGAGCCTTTAACAGATAATACTGGCAAGAGAATTTGCCTCGTATCTGTTCACAGGAGCGCCGACCCACATCATAATCTGAAGATTGATATCAGGCTGGTTCAGGCTGGAATGAGCTGGCAATACCCGGCACCCACTGTTCCCTTCGATCTACATAACTTCACAATCGAAGTCTCTCCTAACGGTCAGGGCGTTAAGAAGTATCACGTCGATAATAATCCATTGGATAGGACAGCGGCCTCTTCCAATAGAGATTTCGATAATGACTATCGCTGGAGGATTGATTTCGCTGAACTGCACAACGGTAGCTCAATGGTGGATAAGCAGATCACTTTTCCGGGAATCCTCTTGAAAGACGGGGTGCTTCATACCGCCGTAAAAACAGATGAGAGCAAGGTGTCAATCGAACTCATATCCCCGAATAATCCAGTTACGGATTTACACAGCATCGCAGATATTATCGGGGCTAATATCAGCTTCGACAGCCCCAGCACTCTTAATTTGAGTTGGCGGTATGGCGGTGAGGAACAAAACCTGTCGTTGGAGAAGCCACCTTCCGGTAGTCATTATGAGATATACGTTTATAATGACCCCGGGACTACTGACTCGCACAACGAGTTTCAGGAGTATTATAAGGTGCTCTTAGACGCCGGTACCGGAGCGCACTTCCTTGCATCACAAGAGTTTAATTTGGATGTCACACTGAAGTCTCAACCCACTCCCGGCAGTTCTGGTGATAAGGGCGACAGGGTTCCCTGCATGCCCGGTGGGCACGGCGGCTAGACGCGAGAGTTTCGGTTACGAAGGGGCGCGGTGAGCAAGCAGGTGGCGATAACGGTCAGGGTTTATATTTCGAGGTCTGACTGTTTGGTGTAAACGGTAAAAGCCGGGCGTATTACCAATCTCGCTAATCTCAAGCAATGTGCTTGCCCGATCATCCTGCGGACGAATAGAATTGCTGCGACGAGAGTTTGAATCTTAGAATCATGGAGGGACAGCACTTGTCGCAGCAAACGAACCAGATGCGGGAAATCACCGCCACGGAGATGAAGCAGCGTTTAGACAGAGGTGATGACATTCAGATTGTGGACGTGCGCGAGCCGAACGAGCATGCGTTCGCGCGCATACCCGGCTCGATTCACATTCCGCTCGGACAAGTCCTGAATCGCATGAGCGAGATTGACCCCAGCCGCGAAACGGTCGTCCACTGCAAGATGGGCGGGCGCAGCGCACGCGCGATTGAGGCTCTGAAGCGCGCCGGATTTCAGGGAGAACTCCTCAACCTGAAAGGCGGCATCACAGCGTGGTCTGACGAAGTTGATCCGAGTGTGCCGAAGTATTAGCCAGTGCGCCGGAGTCTAACTACGCGCCGAAACTTTTACTTCAAAAATTCATTTTCGCACGTGCCCCGGCAGCCATTCGTTCAAGTTGAAGCCCGCTAAGCTCAATCTACTCTGAAGGCTCTATGGCAGGCTCAAAATTGATATGCTCCTTCAACTGAAATGTTTTCAAACTTTCTGTCATAAACATTTGATTGGGAGCAAAATTCATCAATTCATTTTCTGCCGGGCGCAGTAAGGAGGAACGTAAAATGGCGATTGGTATCTCAATTAATATCGGCATGAACCAGGTTGATCGGGGTTTTTACGGAGACCCAAAGATTCTGAACGGATGCGAATCCGACGCAGAAGCTATGGCGTACATAGCGCGAAACGCGGGCTTCCAGGAGCCAATTCTATTACTTTCAAAGCAAGCAACTAAATCTGCTGTGACGAACGCCATAACTCAAGCCGCCGGGCGGCTAAACACCGGCGATATTCTGTTGCTTACTTTCTCAGGTCATGGCGGTCAGAAGCACGATGATAATCAGGACGAGGGCATTGATACGAACGATGAGAGGTGGTGTCTCTTTGACCATGACATAATTGACGATGAGCTATTCGGCCTCTGGATTAAGTTTAATGAGGGCGTGCGCATTCTTGTTTTCTCTGATAGTTGTAATAGCGGAACAGTAGCAGCGCTGTTTCTGAATCCTATGAACCCGGTGCGCGACAATATTACGAAGAAGAGCGCCCGAAGTCAGAACGTGTATCCCGAGCCAGCTATTAAAGCCCTCGCGACAGAGGAGTCTAACGAGATATTTAAAAATCATAAGGCAGAGTACCAAGAGATACAACGAAAGTTTCCCAAGAGCATACGGTCAAGGGTTAAGGCCAGCGTTCTTCTAATCTCAGCCTGCCAGGACTGGGAGACGGCTGTAGATGGATTCAAGAATTCAGTTTTTACGGCTGCGCTTCTTAAAGTCTGGGACTCAGGAAACTTCAAGGGCAACTATATTGAGTTCCACCATAAGATTTATGAGGAGCTGAAGGGCACTGGCCAGAACCCAAACTACTTCCCGCTCACTCCGAATCCAGCCTTC
>DATHJK010000132.1:0-7371 GCA_035316225.1 Pyrinomonadaceae bacterium | reverse complement strand
CACGAGCCTGTGGCCTTCTACAAGTCGCGCCGTCAAACTCCACTCTTTGCCGAGTCTTCTGACCGCAGCCATGACCAGCAATACGGAGAGCACGGCGAGCAGCATGGTCAAGACTGCTACAACTATCTCAGCCGTTTCGCTCATACCCACTATAGGCGTGAAGTAGCGGTGCGGCGTTCCCCAGACTACGGCGTAAGAGAGACCTTGCAGCGCTATGCCTATGATTGACGCTCGCTCTCGACGGCTCTCTTTCGCAGCAGGCGGTTTCGCGCGGAAGATGAAAGCAGCAGCGAAGACGAACCAGCACAGCATAACGACCGCAAAGGCTACGGTCGGCCAGGGATTGAGTTGAATGGTCATAGGGGAGTTTCAGAAAAAATTCTGTGTTGAAATGCCCGGCATTAAAGCCTAAGCCAATCCTGCTTGAGCCGCGTGCTTCTCTTCCAGCTTCTTGCGCCGCTTGCCCATAATGAAGCCATGTATGGTCTGAATCGGCGCGATGAGCCAGTAGATAGCCCCTGCCAGGAGTCCGTAGCGCGGGCCGCCCACGAGCGCCGTCACAATCGAGAGCACACCTATCAGTACCATCAGCGCGTGCTCCTGAATCTGCTCGCGCGTGTCGTGAAGTTCGAGCAGGTTCAACTCAAGTTGCCCGCGCTTACGCCATGCGTGCAGGTAAAGAAGAAGGAAGACCAGGAAGACCGCCGCGAAGCCTGCGCCGTAAATAGCCATCATCGCCGGAATCTGCTCGTGCGTGACGGGCGGTTGAACTGTCCCATCCGGCATGTGCATGTTCACGTCAAAGCCCATTATCGAATTCAGCGCCAGCGTCCAGACGAATTTCAGGGGATAGACGTAGAAGAGCACGACGAATATCAGAAAGCCGTTCATCCATACAGTGAAGTTGTCGTTGAGGCCGTAGCGGCGAAAATACTTATACTGCGTGACCCATACGTGGAACAGGGAGAAGAAGCTTATGGCGAACGCGAAGAAGCCGCGCATCGTCTCCATCAACTCGCTAAAAGTCCTCGGCACTTCCAGCGAAACGACAAGCAGCGTGACCGCAAAGGCGAACACAGCGTCGCTGAACGCCTCTATGCGCGCAATCTCGCCAGTGCCGCGCATGCGAAAGCCCCTGGTCATGGCTATCTCTTCGTTGAGCAGTTTGTCACGAATCATGGAAGACGGTGATAAGTGATAAGTGATAAGTGATAAGAGAAAGCATTTCTGCCCTTTCTTATCACTTATCACTTATCACTTATCACTCCCTTTATTCTGCAAGGGCTTGTTGGATTAATTGCTCCATAGCGTGGGGCATGTCGTCGCTGTAGCCTACGAAGCGCTGTAGAAGCTGCCCCTTCTGATTGAACACGAATGCCTGCGGGATGCTGTCGTCGTCCGACATGAGCACGTCCGTCATCTGATCGTCTGGAAAGCCCAGCGCGTACTGAATCTTGTACTGCTGCACGAACTGAGGTATCTCATACCGGTCGCTCGTTCCGCCGACGTTTAGACCTATGACCTGCAAGCCCTTCGAGCCGTAGCGCCGTTGAAGGTCAACCATGTGCGGCGTTGAAATGCGGCACGGCTCGCACCACGTCGCGTAGAAATCCAGCACGACCACCTTGCCCTGATAATCCGAAAGCCTCATGTGTCGGTTGTCCAGAAGCGTCCAGCCAAATTGCACACCTTGCGCGCCAGCAGGAGCGGACGAGCTGCGCGACCCGGCGACGGGCGGCATAGGGATAGCCGTGCGTGGCTGAGCGTTACCCACAGGCGTGTTCGATTGAGCAACCGGCGTCGGTTGATTACTACAGGCAGAGAGCATTAGAAGAAGAAGCGCACAGGCCGCGACCGTTAGCAATCGCAGCCTTTCGCTTGAGCTTCCGATAAAGGCGAATGGCATGATGAACGCTTCCTTACGACGAAACAGAGCGCAGCCATTTTACACGACCGGAGCGAGATGGGGAAAATGAAAGAGCGAAGCTTGGAAGCGCGGGCAGTTTCAGGCCGTCGCTTATACCTCTTCTGGCGCAGAGCCAGCGGGTTCCTCAACCTCTTCCCTTGACGGTCTATCCTCCGAAGGGACACGATACTCTTCGTTAGCCCAGCGACCAAAATCTATCATCTTGCATCGCTCCGAGCAGAATGGACGCCACTCGTTGCCTTCCCACACAATCACACGGTTACATGTCAGACATTTCATAGCTAAAAGGGTAAAGGGGAAATGGGAAAAAGGCAAAAGAGCGTGAATCGTGAATAGAGGTCGAAGAGCTTTCGCACCTCGCTTCTTCTATTCGCTATTTACGATTCACTATTCACGGCTTTTATGCTGTGACGAGCGATTCGGGGCGTTTGACTAGAATCTTGCGGTTGACGAAATCTATGACGCCCTCGCGGCGCATGGCGTTCAGGCGGACAGTGACGCTCTCGCGCGTTGAGCCGACGATGGATGCAATCTCGCGGTGCGGGAGCGATATGTCTATCAGCACGCCCTCGGTTTCGGGCACGCCGTAGCGGTCTGAGAATTCTATAAGAAGTTTTTCCAGCCTGGCCGGGATGGCATCCAGCGCGAAATCGGCCACGCGGCGCTCGGCACGAACAAGTCGTTGACCGATTAGGCGGAAGGTGTAATCATAGAGCGAGCGATCTTCCCCCATAACTTTCTGGAACTCCCCCACAGGAATGCGCAGCAGGCGCGAATTCTCGTAGGCGACCGCACAGTTCTCTCTCAGCCCGGCTGTAGAGTAGAGCGCCGCTTCGCCGAATAGCGCGCCCGCCGGAAGGATGTCTATAACGGCTTCGCGCGCCGTCGCCTCTTCTATGCGGCAGAGCTTTACGCGCCCGTGCACGATTGCATAGAGCGAGTCGGCGGCTTCGCCTACGCGGTAGACGAGGCGACGGCGGCGGTAATCAATGGCTGTGGAATACTGGCCTAGCTGGCCGATCAAATTTTCGCTGAGAGTTGCGCCGAAACCAATTTTGCGGATGATGGCGGCGCGATCCTCTGCGGAAAGATCGCAGGCACGTTTAAGCGGCATAATTTTCTAGTCCTCGATTCCTAATGTGGGCATCAAACCTTAGGGATTAAAATTCATGCAAGTTAACGTTTCCCGTACCTGGTTCGTTGAGAAAGCTGGTCGGACGTTTGAAGTTGGAATAATAAAACGGAAATTTTGTAAGGAGTCTGGCCCCAAAATGCAGCCGTCGCGCGAGGTTGTAAAACTTTACTTTCAGCTCTTGTACGGATTCGAGAAGAAGGAAGCGCTTTTCTGTGGCCGCAAACAACAACTGACCGAAGCGTCACTCTAGCACGAAGCGCCGAGCGGCGCAAGACCGTTATTAATAAATTTATGGTTGGAAAATTTAACGTACTTCTCGTTGACGATAGCCCCGACAAACTCGCCATTCTGCGAGTCGCTTTGCGTATGGACGGCTACGAGGTTCGCACTGCGATGGACGGCTTAGAGGCGATTGAGGCTGTGGAATCTTTCCCGCCCGACCTGATAATCACAGACGTGATGATGCCGCGCATGGATGGATACGAGCTTGCGCGCCGTGTGCGCGCCAATCCTTCCACAAGATTTATTCCTATAATCATTCAGACGGCGGCGCGCGGCGCGGCGCAGGACGCACGGCGCAGCGCTGAAGTGGGCGCGCTGGGATACATCACAGACCCTACTGACCTTGATCTGCTGCGTGCGCGTGCGCGAACACTGATTGATTTCAAGGATTATCTGAACACATGCGAGGAGCAGGCTTTCACGGATCACCTGACGGGGCTTGCCAACCGCCGCCGGTTCGAGCGGCAGTTGGAGCGTGAAATAGCGCGCTCGCTGCGCTACGACCACCCGTTCTGCCTTCTAATGCTTGATATAGATAATTTCAAGCAGGTCAACGACACCTTCGGCCACAACGCGGGCGACGAAGCTTTACGTCTACTTGCAAAAACTTTGCAGGCCGAAACGCGCGGGATTGATCAGGCTGCGCGCGTAGGCGGCGAGGAGTTCGCAGTTCTACTGACCGAGACAGGCTATGAGGGCGGTGTAGAGGTCGCCGAGCGTCTTCTTGAAAGCATCAGGCAGATGAGCGTGCCCGGCGTAGGGCAGATTACGGCGAGCTTCGGCGTGGCGGAATTCCCTTCGTGTGCGCGCTCTACGCAGGAATTGATAGAATGTGCAGACGTGGCGCTCTATAAAGCCAAGCGGCAGGGGCGCGACCGCGTGGAACGCGCCGAAGCACTAACCGCGAACCGTGCGTGAGCTATGAGCGTATGATAGAAGAGTAGTCAGGAGACAGTAGCCAGTAGTCTGTAGAGAGCATCAAGAGGTTGAGCAGTCACTCCGAATTGAATTTTATCTCTTAACCCTGAATGCCCGGAGAATTCTACTTACTACCGGCTAGTTTCTTTCGAGGCAAAAACATATGGCTGATTATAAAGACAAGCTGGACGAGTGGCAGCGCGCCGCAAAACAGAAAGCGCGCGAGCTGGACGAAAAGTACGGCATCAAAGATCGAATTGAAGATGGAGCGCGCGTGGCGCAGGACGCGGCGAAGCGCGGGGCGGAGACGGCTGCCAAAGGCGCTGAGCGCATTCGCGCCGAAGCCGAGCGGCTCAACGACGAAGAGGAAGTGAAAGAGCGTGTGCGTCGCGCGGGCGAAGAAGCGTCGCGTCGAGCGCGTGACGCCGAGCGTACGATTCGCGGCGTGGCGGGCGAGGCCGGAAAGCGCGCAGGCAAAAAAGCCGGTGAAGTCTTAGACGGCGCGAAAGATTATTACGACCGTGCAGCGAAAGTGGTTGACGCGGGCGCAAGGTTTACTCGCGCTTCCGGTTCTGCGACCTCCGCGCTTTTCAAAGCGGGCGACTGGATCAGAAAGAATCCGGGCAAGGCCGCTCTTGTCACATTCTCGCTCGGCGCAGGCATACGCGCGGGCGCAGCTTTCCCAGGTCTTGATGCAATCCTCATAGGCTCGCATCCGCACTGGTTCACACATTCCGCCCTGCCCGTTTACGGGCTGCGCAAAGTGGGCGAAAAGTTTGACGGGTATTTGAAGAAGCAGGAACGATTGGTGGCCGAAGGGAATTTGAGCGAAGCTGAGCGCGAGCGCGCCCGGTTCGAGCGCAAAGTGGTGAAGCTCGTAGGCGCTCCTCTTCTGGGGGCATTCAGTTGCGCTGCTGGCGCTGCTATGTGGGCGCAAATCTTAAACCCTGCTGGCCCTATAACGGGTGCGCCCATCAGTTGGCTACTGGGCGGGAATCCCATTCTGGAAGGCGTGTGGCTCTTCGCAAACGGCGTCTTGTGCTTCCATCAGGGCTACAAATTTTTTATGATTGCGCTTGCGGACGAAAAAGACGTTGCCCGATTCGTGAAAGAAATAAAGGGTCTGCTTCCTGCGGGCGAGGCGGCCTGAAGGCGAATCGAATTTCCGGCAAACCTTATTTCGTTTCAAGGCATCTTTAGCGGTTAAAGGAGAAGAACATGAGAACGCGAGTGGTTGCTCTAAGAATCATCGTAGCCCTTCTTACATTTCTAATCGGCGTCACCGTCGCGGTCGTAATAGGTCACATCAACCCGTTCCATCGCACGCGCCGCTGCGCCGTCGAAGAGCGGCTGGTGGTGTATCCGGGCGATCTTCAGGAAGGCTTTCATCATTGCCCGCATATGATGCACACGGCGGAGTTGAAGTGCAGGGCGCACCTGGGCCAAACGCCGGAGGAAGGCATGACGATTCAACAAGAGACAATTCAACAGGCAGTGCCTTACGATCCCCCACCTCCACCCGCTCCACCAGCGCCGCCGCGTCTTCCGCATCGCAGGTGAAGTTTTAAAGTATCTCTTTTTGGAAACTTCGACCGTCGAGCATGGCCTTTGTGGCTAAGCTCGACGGTCGAACTGTTTACACAGTCTCTCACAGGGCATCTACGTTATTGAGATAGGAAAAGGCAGGAACGAGAGCACGAAGACAAGTAGTGTGAGCGCGGCTACGATAAGGCGTCCCCGGTTCAATCTTTCGTAGTCGTTGGCGGGCTGCGGGTGGCGCACCTTCAACATGACGCCCAGCAGCACGGCGTAGAGAAATCCGCTGGGGCTGCTGTGCAGAAACCAGCCGAGCAGGGCGAGCGCCGATACCGTTAGGAAAGCTATACGACCAAGCTGTTTGTGAATTTTCGGGCCGAAGACTGAATATGTTGCATGCCCACCGTCGAGTTGTCCGACGGGCATCAGGTTCAGACTCGTCACCAGCAGACCTATCCACGCAGCAAACGAAAAAGGGTTCAGGGCGACTGCATCCAGATTTACATGAAGCATGCGCGCGAATATCTGCATGAGAAGCGAATCGTGCAGAATTATCTCACCGCCGCCCGGCGCGGGCTGCTGAGCGTGAGCCGCAAGCAGACCTATAATGGCTACGGGCAGCGCGACGACGAAGCCTGCGAGCGGGCCTGCGACGCCTATATCGAAGAGGGCGCGGCGCGAAGGGATAGGTGATTTTATCTTGATGAAAGCGCCGAACGTTCCTGCCAGAAATAGCGGCGGCGCAGGGATGAAAAACGGCAGCGTCACGTCAACGCCGTAGCGTCTGCAAGCTATGTAGTGGCCGAACTCGTGCGCCGTCAAGATAGCCAGCAGGGCGCACGAGAAAATAAACCCTTGAGCGAGAAGTGATGGATGAATGAACGCCTGGCCGACAATGAGCGCGACGGATTTCAAATAGTATTCCGGGACATAGATGAGATAGCCCGGAAGCGTTTGCGGCGGCGGCAGCCCCGGCTCCAATTCCTGATTCGAGTTCGCCACCGCCATCATTATCCCGGCGATGGTCGTCGTGACCACAGTGAGAAAAAAGAGTAGGGCGTGGCGCGTCCACTCGCGCGCCGTAGGCCGTGCCACCCCCTTGCGGGCAGCGTCGTAAGGCGCGGGCGCATCAACGAACGGCGGAACTGCTTGTACTGATTCGGACATGGAAAAAGTGATGAGTGATGAGTGATAAGTGATAAGAGAAGAAATTCTGCCCTTTCTTATCACTTATCAATCATCACTTATCACTGTTCTTAGTATTCTGCATCGGGCAGGCGGGTGCGCCCGTCTTCTGTGTGATCGGTGTCGTCTTCGCCTGCGAAGCCGTGTTCCTGAAGCTCTTTGCCGGGCTTGAAGCGTATGGTCTTGCCCGAAGGGATGGCGACCTCTTCGCCTGTGCGCGGGTTTCGCCCCACCCCACGCTTTCTTGGCTTGACGACGAAGACGCCGAAGCCTCTCAATTCTATGCGCTCGCCGCGCGTGAGCGCTTCTTTCATGGAATTGAACAGCGCATCAACGGCCTGTTCCGCCTTCATCTTGGGCACGCCCGTGCGCTCTGCAACACGATTAA
>DATHJK010000131.1:0-10727 GCA_035316225.1 Pyrinomonadaceae bacterium | reverse complement strand
AGCCTTTTTCGTTTGTAGAAGGCACACACTTCCAGACTGCCTTTGGACATCTGGACGACTACTCGGCAATCTACTACACATACATGTGGTCGCTGGTGATAGCCAAAGACATGTTCAGCCGATTCGACCACAACCACATGCTCGCGCCCGGCGTCGCAAAGCGCTACCGCGACGCTATCCTGGCCCCCGGCGGCTCAATGCCCGCCGCTCAACTGGTCGAACACTTCCTCGGAAGGCAGTTCAACTTCAAAGCATGGCAGGCATGGTTGAATGAAGAGAGCTAAAAAGCGTCTGCGGTAAAAGGCGAAAAGGGGAGATGGGCAAAAGGAACGACTCACTTTTTCCTTTTGCCCGTCTCCCCTTTACCCTCTTTCCCTTGCCATCACGCTTTCGGATGCGCCTTGTCGTAAACTTCTATCAGCTTTTCCATAGAAACGTGTGTGTAGATTTGCGTGGTCGAGAGGCGCACGTGCCCCAGTAGTTCTTGAATGTCTCTCAAATCTGCGCCGCTGTCCAAGAGGTGCGTGGCGAATGAATGGCGCAGGGCGTGCGGGCTGATGTTGTGAATGCCCGCGCATTGCGTTATGTACTTGTCAACCATGCGCCCGACGCTTCGCGTAGTGATGCGCGTGCCCTGGTAGTTCAGAACAAGCGCGGGCGTGTCGCGTTCGGCGAGCGGCGCGTTTTGTAGAAAGGCGTTGCGAACCGAGATGTATTGCATCAGTGCGTGAAGCGCCGGGTCGCCGAATGGAACTATGCGCTGCTTGCGCCGTTTGCCTGTGACGCGAATCAGCTTGTTCTGGAAATCTATGTCGCCCAGATCAAGCTTCGTCAATTCCGAAACTCGCACGCCCGTTGCGTAAAGCAGTTCGAGAATCGCCCGGTCACGCTTGCCCAGATCCGTCTCCGTGTCCGGCGTTTCGATAAAGCGAATCGCATCTTCGACTGAAAGATGATTCGGCAGCTTCTTTTCAAGGCGAGGAGTTGCGACCAGTTTCGCCGGGTTCATCTCCAACATTCCTTCGCGCACCAGGAATTGAAAGAAGGTTCTGAGCGCTGCCAGTTTCCTTGCCACGCTGGTCTTCTTCTTCTGCGCCGCATGCAGGCTAGAAAGCCATTCGCGTATAGTGATGTGGTCAATATCCTTGATGTCCACACTGGTGCGCGCACCCGTTCGCCCGTCAACCGGCGCAATGTGATCGAAAAACTGCGTGAGGTCGCTCGCGTAGTTGCGAAGCGTGTGCTCGCTCACATTGCGCTCATAGCGCAGGTGCTCGAAGAACTGTGCAAGAAGCTGCTCCATGAGCGTGAATCGTAAATCGTAAACCGTGAATAGTAAAGAGGAGTGATAAGTGATGAGTGACAAGTAATAAGAAAAAGCGGTTTTCAGTTCTTAGTTTTCAGGTTTCGGCAGAAAAGAGAAAAGCTTTTGACTTCAGTCTTACTTATCACTTATCACTCATCACTTATCACCGCTTTTCACGATGCACGGGTCGCGCTCTTTTTTGGATAGAAACCTTTGCGGGCGCGCACACGCATGTTGGGGCGTGTGATAACGCGCACGCTCAGCGTGTGGTAGTGACCGTCCGACCTGTCGTCGTCTGCGTAGTAGCCCAGAACGTACTGCTGCGCAAGGTCTGCCGCTATCTGCGAGAACGCCGCGTCAAGGTCGCTCACCTGCGTGGGCGTGTAGACGAAGCCGCCCGTCAAAGACGTGAACGTCTCCATGCGTCGCTCTGCGATTAGCGGGCGCAGGTTGGCGTTTTCAATCACGCCCGTCTGCACCACGTAGACCTGGCAATCTGTTCCGAGCACGCGCTGGAGCGTTGCGTCGAAACCCAAATTGCTCGTAGTGTCCTCGCCGTCCGAGATGATGACTATCACCCTGCGCCCTTGCTGCGCTCTCAGATAATCCGCGGCATCAGCTATACAGTCAAAAAGCGTGGTTGAGCCTTCAGGCGGGCCGAATCTCTCTATGGTGTGCACGAGCGCCTGCACGTTATTCGTCATGGGCTGCTCCAGACGGCTCTCGGTCGAGATCGAATAGACAGAGGCAAGGTCAACGGGTCTCATCACGGTGCGGAAGAATCTTATCGCCGCCTGCTTCTCAAGATCGCGCGTGCTGGTCAGGCTCTGGCTATTGTCGAAAAGCAGAGCCATGCGCACGGGCGTATCCGAGCGCCCCAGATCGCTGATTGGTTTTGGCTGCCCGTCAACGCGAAGCTCGAAATCGTCCAGTTTCAGATCGTTCACAACTCTTCCCGCAGCGTCCACCACGCTCGTAGGGATAGCGACAAGATTGGAATTGATGCGAACTATGTCTGAAGGATCAATCTCTTCACCAACCGTTGAACCATTCGGAGCCGGATGCACAGTGCCGGTGACGGGCGCTGTGGTTTGCGCGGCGGGCGTTGGCGTGGGCTTAGGCGTGGGCCAAGCGGGAGGCTCGCCCAATTCGCGCGATAGATCAACGGGATAAAGAAGCTGGTTTGTGGGCGAGCGCGCGGGCGAGGGCTGAGGTGCGGGCATTACAGTTCCGGTCGTGGGGGCAGTGCGGCGCGGACGGGTCTGGCCGGAGTTGGATGAAGCGTTTCTGTTCGTCGCCGGATGCGTCTGGTTTCGACCGGATTGAGCGTGCGCTATGACGAAAAGGGTCAGGAGCGCCGAGCAAATAAGAGCAGATAGCGCCAGCACGCGGCGCGTTTTTTGTGAACAGTTTCGTCGCTTCAACGGGCGTTGGCCGTTTGTGCGCTGCCTGCGAGGTTCAGTTGTTGGAGCCAAGTATCCCACTCTTTCAAAGCTAGTTCGACCTGAAGTTGATGACGCTCACGCTTGCGCCTCACCTTTTTACGCAAACTCGCATCAAGAGGTTCAAGCAGGGCGAACGTGATGTTGACGGGTTGATAGTTCTCTGTTCGCGCCGAGGAGACGTAGCGCGCAAGCGCACCCACAGCGCTCATACTGGGAGCTTCGATCAATTCAACTCCGCGAGCGTGGCGGGCTGCGTTCCGGCCAGCCAGCCAGCCCATTGCAACCGATTCGACGTAGCCTTCAACGCCCGTAATCTGTCCGGCGAAAAAAGTCCTGGGCAAAGAGCGCATCTGCATCGTCGCCCGAAGAACACGCGGCGCGCAGATATAAGTATTACGATGAATCTGCCCGTACTGCAAGAACTCTGCCTGCTCAAGTCCCGGAATCATGCGTAGCACGCGAGCCTGCTCGCCGTACCTTAGATGATTCTGAAAGCCCACGAGGCCGTATGCGTCCGCCATTAAATCTTCCTGTCGAAGCTGCACGGCTGCGTAAGGCTGCGCGCTTGTTCGCGGATCAACAAGGCCCACGGGCTTCATTGGCCCGTAGCGCAGAGTGTCCACCCCGCGACGCGCCATCTCTTCAATCGGAAGACAGGACTCGAACCACCGCGTCTCTTCAAATTTTTGGAGCGGCACGCTTTTGGCTTCAATCAAGGCTTCATAAAATCGCTGGTACTGCTCTTCGTCAAACGGGCAGTTCAAATAATCGTCGCCGCCTTTATCATATCGAGCCGCACGGAAAGCTACGCTCTTATCAACCGAATCCGCAGCGACAATCGGCGCGATCGCGTCGTAGAAGTAGAGATGCTCGTCGCCGGTCAAACGAATTATTTCAGCCGTCAGCGCGTCCGACGTGAGCGGCCCCGTTGCTATTACAGCAATCTCTTCAGAGGGAATGCGCGTCGCCTCCTCTCTGACAATCTCAATCTGCGGATGCTCTTCAATCTTTTTTGTGATGTAGTCAGCGAACCTTTGGCGATCAACTGCCAGAGCCGCGCCCGCAGGCACACGTGTCTCAGCGGCAGCCTCCATAACGAGCGACCCGGCGCGCCGCAACTCTTCTTTCAAAAGATACGGCGCAGTTCCACGCTCATCCGACTTCAGGGAATTTGAACAGACAATCTCCGCGAGCCTGTCCGTCCTGTGCGCCGGAGTCTGCCTGACAGGTCGCATTTCATAGAGGCGCACACGCGCCCCCTCTCGCGCAGCCTGCCACGCAGCCTCAACGCCAGCCAACCCGCCGCCGATTACTATCACTTCATTCATACACGCATAAGACGCATTACTTCTACCTTGCGAAGATAACTGAAAATTTCCCTGGCGAATGCAAGTTGGGATGATGAAGACGCAATGGTTAGTTTATGCGGCCACACTGTTCTGCCTTCATCCCTGCTCTTTTACGACGATTGGCCCTCAGTAGTTTTATCCGAGCCGGACGGCTGCGGCACTTCCGCGTCCATAGCTTCTGCCGATTCCTGCTCGGCCTCTAGCTCATTCTCATCATCGCTGTGGGACGGCGCGCCGCCATGTTGCGAAGCCCCGCTATCCTTTTCATCTTTCTGCTGCGACATCTCTCAACTCTCCCCTCAGGTTGAATATGAAAAGCTTATGAAAAGCTCTCATCTCAGCGCTCAAGATTTTCGCGCGCTGCGCTTGCCGGACTTGCCCGCGCTTCTTTTGCTTGAAGATTTTCTGGCCGCGCTCTTTTTCGCGCCGCCCGATTTCTTCGCAGCCTTTCCTGCTTTTTTCCCGGAAGATTCTCGCGCGCCCTTCTTTGCTCCCTTGCTCGCGCCCGTCACAGCGCCCGCTCTCTTCTCGGTCGAAGCCTTGCCGCCTCTTTTCTTCGCAGATTTTTTGGCTGTGCCCGGATGAGCGCCCGACACCGTAGGCTGGTTCGGGCGCGCGAGCCTGCGCTCTGCTTCGCGTCGCGCGTCCGCCATCATCTGCTCGATTCTTTCGGCCTCGGTCTGCGGCGGCTCCCCCGCTTCCGCATCACTCAGACGCTGCTCCTCTTCCTGGCGCGTTAGCCGGTCACGCTCCTCTTCCGTCATCTCTCCTTCATTACGCGCGAACTCAAACTCGTTCAGCACTCCGCCGCGAACCTCAAAGCGGCTCCTGTTCTTCGCCTGATTCTTAGTCTTAGGCATAACAGATGACTCCTCTCCCTGTTTATATCCGACTCCATAACTTGACACTGCGCGCAGCCGGTTCGTATATTTCTTATTCGGACAATTCAACAAGCCACCTTAGCTCAGTTGGTAGAGCGTTCGATTCGTAATCGAAAGGTCGTCGGTCCGACTCCGACAGGT
This sequence comes from Pyrinomonadaceae bacterium, assembly GCA_035316225.1. Classification (GTDB taxonomy): domain Bacteria; phylum Acidobacteriota; class Blastocatellia; order Pyrinomonadales; family Pyrinomonadaceae; genus 3-1-20CM-3-53-8. The sequence continues at coordinate 5,605 of DATHJK010000131.1, read as the reverse complement.
GGCTCCAGAAATTCTAATTGCCGTATAGCTGTCCTTCAGTTATACGGCAATTTTCTTTGCACCTCAATGTTCGAGCAGCAACTGATTTTGTCTTAATAGTTGTAATCAGGGGGGCTGATTTTCGTCTACGCGCTGGGCCGTAGCAGACCGCGAAAGATTCCCTGGACGGAGACTTGCGAGGCGGGAAGCCTCATAGGCTGAAGTTGCGGATTGGCGGGGCGCAACTCCACCATAGCTCCGAATCGGAAAAGACGTTTGAGCGTGGCGCGCGTTCCTTCGATGAGCGCTACTACTATCTCGCCATCACGCGCTTCGGTGCGATTCTCTATCAATGCTATGTCGCCATCGCAGATGTGCTCGTCAATCATCGAATCGCCTTTGACACGCAGGGCGTAAACTCTTTCAGGCCGCACGCGACCAAGCAGGAAGCGCGGCACGGAGATGGATTCGGCATCCGTCACAGCGTCAATAGGCTCGCCCGCAGCGATGCGCCCAAGCAGCGGCACTTCGCATATGGCATCCGACGAAACTTCCTCTACATTCACTTCAATGCCGAACGCGCCGTCCTCGTGATGGCGCGACAGCAGCCCGCGCTTTTCCAGCGCCGCGATGTGTTTGGCGATTGTAGCTTTCGATTTTACGCCGAAGTGGCGCGCTATCTGCGCGTATGAAGGTTCGTACCCGTGCCGCTCTATGAAGCTGGTGATGTAATCCAGAATCTGTTTCTGGCGCTGCGTTCGTGGCTGCATTAAGTATTACTCCGAAAAAATCTTTCGCCGAAGATGAGGAGAGCGCTCCGCGTTCCAACTAATCCAAACGCAAGCGAATTCTAAACGCACGAATGATGAAAGGCAAGAAGATTAGTGATAAGTGATGAGTGATAAGTGATAAGAAGGTGAATGGAAGTAAAGCTTTTATCTATTTACTATTCACGATTTACGATTCACAGCTTTTCTCTTATCACTCATCACTCATCACTCTTCATTTATCTTCTTGAATATCTTCTCAGCGTGTCGGGGAAGATACTGATACCGGCAGGCATTTCTACGTGCTGCGTTCCGGTCAGGATGTCGCTGGCCTTCAGGCCGTAGACCTGAAGGTTGTCGTTGTTGTCCGGGTTAATCACTGCGCCTTTCAACTCAAGCCCGGCGAACAGACCCTTCGAGCGAGAGTAGGAGAGAATCTGCGCGTTCAAGGCTGCGTCGGTCGAGGCAGCAGCCGCACGACCTACCGGTCCGGCAGCGACGCTCGCTTCTGCGCCAAGCTCCACCTTGTTCTTCAAAAGACTCCCGACAGCTTCTTCGTTCATAAAAAGAAGTATGAAGTCTGTCGAAGACGCGCCGATCTGCGGGCCGATTGAACCACCGCCGATATTGAAGAACGCAGGAGCGCTCCAGCCTCCGGGAATGCGACGGCTTATCACTCCGCGCCCGCCGCGCCCGCCGACAATCAGAATTCCGGCTTTGACCACTCCCGGAAAGACTCCAATCGCTTCAGCCCTGTCAAGTAAATCCTGCGGGATTCTACGGTCGGGCGCGCCCATTATCTGGTCGAATACGCGCGCGGCCTTTGCAGCCTGTCTGGCTGCTTCCTGAGTCTTCCTGCTGTTTCGCGACCTGTTCGTCTGCGCCGACGAAGCGGTAATCAGCAAGCTCAACGTCAAACAGATTCCAAGCGCTATTCCAGCGCACGGCTTCAACCAACTACTCATCTTCAATTCCCTCCTCAAAAAATTCCAAAAAGATTTCCTCTCGTCAAACCCGAAAACCGGACGCTCAACGATTTCTGGTTCTTCGTCGCACGGAGTAGCGCGCGACAGTCTGCGGAAAGATTCTGACGCCCGCCAGAAGGCGTCGCATCTCTATGTGCTGCGCGCCCGTCAAGATGTCGTGCGCCTTCATGCCGTAGACAGCCGCGTTATCATCATCATCAGGGCTGATCACTACGCCCTTGATATTGACACCGGCGAACAACCCCTTAGAGCGCGAATAGGAGAGTATGCCCGCTTGCAACTGCGCGTCCGTTGAAGCGCTCGCAGTGCGTCCGACCGGCCCCGCCGCTGCGCTAGCCTCGCCTCCGATCTCGAACCTGTCTTCAAGAAGATGCTTCAGCGCGTCATCATTCATAAATAGCAGCACAAGGTCTGTAGAGGTCGCGCCGACCTGTAGACCTATGCTTCCGCCGCCTGCATGGAAGAAGACAGGCGCGCTCCAGCCCTGCGGCTCGCGTCGGCTGATTACGCCGGAGCCACCCTGCCCGCCCACTATGAATGCTGCCTTGATAAGTCCGGGGAAAACCGCGACCGCCTCTGCTCTTTCCAGAAGCTCACGCGGGATGGCGTGATCCGGCGTGCTCATAACCTCGTTGAAGACTTTGGCCGCGCGCGACGCTCTGCGCGCAGCCTCCTGCATCTTCTTCTGATTCTGTGCGCTCTGGGCTTCGGCGGGCGACCACGCGCACAAACTTAAACTCAGGACTAAAATCAATCCCGCGCAAACGTTTCGTCTAACATGCTGCATAAGCCTTGCTCCCATTCGTTCAAATCTGAGCTGCGTAATCTTTTTGACGAATACACGACAGCGCCTTTTAAGTATCTGTCGGTCAACTAAATTTTTCTATTTCACTTTTGACTGATTGTAACTCTAATGCGCCGAGTATGGAAGATTGTGTCAGAAGAGTGAGAAATTTGAGCGTTATTCAGAACACCTTGGCGCGCCTCACGGCTTTTCTTTGCGTCTCCGGCGCGAGAAATGGTTTCACGCTCTCTGGCGCAAAGAAAAGCAGGGGGTTGAGCAACTGCTACAGTTTTGAATTTGCCTGTATCGCTCTGCCTGGAGTTTACTGAGACTTAAGCCTGTGGCTCCAGATTTGACCATTTGGCGAGAATGATGAGACGATTGCGCCGCACGTACAAACCAATTTTTTATGGGCGATTGAAAGGAGCAATCATGGAGATTGACAAGGACAAGGTTGTCACGCAGGAAGATACGGGCGAGCAACCGCCCATTGATCAGGTCGAAAGTCGCGTAGAGGCGGAGATGCAGCGCATGGAGGGAAACGCCAAAGAGCGCGTTGGGCAGGGGCTGCAAGACGGCGCGCTCGAACAGGAAGGGCGCAATATTAAAAGGGATGCCGAGCGTAAGCTCGATGACGAGAAGCAGTAGAGCCGCATTGGACTGTTATGCTGAGACGCGGCGAAGAGGAACACGAAACTTCGTAAGTTACTCCTCTTCGCCGCGTCTCTTTGTCTACGAGCCTTGCTTTTAGCTCTAACCGTTTAGCGCCTGGTCTATGGCTTCGCGCATGAGCGCGGGCGTTTGCACGGCGTTGAAGCCCACGAAATGTTTGAGCACGCGACCGTCGCGCGAGATGACGAAGCTTTGCGGGATGACGTTGCGACCTTCTACGAGCGGAACAACGAAGCTGCCTTCAGTGTAGACGGTTCTGTAATCAACATTCTGCTCGCGCACGAACCGCCTGATGTTCTCTATATCTGGATCGTTCTCCATCGTCGTTACGCCTAAGAATTCGACGCCCTTCGCCTTGTACTCCTGATGCATCCTGACCAGTTCCGGCGTCTCTATGCGGCATGGCCCGCACCATGTAGCCCACAAGTTCATCACCACAACCTTGCCCGACAGGTCAGAGAGTTTGAGCGACTGTCCGTCAATCGTGGTCAACTGCCTGTTCATCACGTCCTGCGGGACGGGCACTGGGCCTGAATTAGCGGGCGCGCTTTTGCCCGCCTGATTATTGACCCTGACTGTGGGCCCGGAGACGTTTGTGGGGGGCGCGCTGCTGTTGGCAACCTCCGAGCTGTTGCAGCTTGCCGCGCCGAACGCTGCGAGCAGAGAGAGCGCTAAAATGGTGAGCGCCGCGCGCGCTGGCGTCCAGAATTTCTTAGTCTGTTGGGCGTGTCGCTTTGAATCCATCTTTAATCCTTAACTTTTAATCTGACCGTCAGATTGTAACGGTTAGAGGCCGCTCGCGGCAATGCGAAACGTGGCGATGCGCGCAAGGTCTGAGCCGATGATGGCATACTCGCCGGGCGAGAGAGGCTCGCGCGGGCGAATCTCCATGAAAGTCATACCGCCCTCGCGCGCTAAGACGAGGAAGTGCGGCTTGACTATCTGTTCGGAGTCAATGGCGAAACCACGAACGCCTTTCTGGGCGATTGCGGTAACGCGCCGCGCGCCTCTGCGCTCCGTTAGCCTCACAAGAAATGGAGGATGAACGTTTGCCGCATCCGCAACGAAGAGGTACAGGCGAGGCTCATCCGTCTTGAGGATGGTCTGAGCGTGTTCGCCTCTTAACTCAACGTAGCTGTGGCGGTCGCTCTTAGCAATAGCGTCGGGGCGAAGCTCCGACGCGCCCGCCTCGAACGGAAGCGCCGCGAGATGACTGTTCTCGTCCCTGTAATAAACGAGCGTGCGGTCTGCTGGCGGCGCGGGGAATGATTGCTGAGACTGTGCGTCGATGATGCGCGACGCACTCGCGCTTATGAAAATCGTCGCTATAGAAAGCACGAGCACCGCACTTAAAAGATGCGCGATGCTCGTCGAAAGAGTTCTGCTCATAAACGCTATCCTATGTCCTGCGCGCGCAGGGCGATGACGGTTGCGCCTATGAGGCCGAAGAACATCAAGAGAAGCACCATAGGGTTGATGACAAGATTGCCCCACGGATGCAGGAAATCTATGTACTCGCTCTTGTCGTCGTTCGGAATCTTGTGCGGGTTGTCTATTGTCGGCGGATCGCCCAGCGTCTCCATCTGCGGCCTCGCGCCTTGCCCCCCTCTATCCATGTAATCGTCCAGCTTCGTCTTGAATCTATCCTGCGCGTCCTGCGCCCTCTGCTTGTAGTTCTTAATGTCTGTGCGAGCCTTTGCGATAAGCTCGTCGTTCTCTCTTTCAAGCTGTTTCAGCAGGCCGCGCCCCTGATTCCTGGCGGGCGTGGTAGAAGCCTCTGCGCCCTCGTCCACGCCGCGCAGGACTGGAAGCTCGGAGAGCCGTTTCAGTTCGTCGAAAGACCACGTGGCAGGCATCGCAAGGCCAATGACTTTCGCCGTGCCTTCGGGTATGCCTACCAGACCTGAGAAGAGAATCTGCGGGATGAGTATGAGCGGCACGAGGCTCGTTGCCATCTCAGATGTCTTCACTATCGCAGAGACGAAGAGGCCGAGCGCGATGCCGACCATGCTGGTTATCAGAACAACTATGAGTTGCGGAATAGACCAGCCCGGAAACTTCATCAGCCCCGCGAGGTCGAAGAATTTCAACGTGCCAAAGAGCAGTATGCACTGCAAGCCGACAATCATCGTCAGCACGAAGAGCTTCGAGCAGACATAAGGCATCAGCCCCAAATTCACCATACGCTCGCGTGTGTAGACTGCGCGCTCACGTATTATCTCGCGCGCCGCGACGCTTGTGCCGAACCATATGGCGACGAGCGAGAGCATGAAGTAGGGGAAGTCGCGCGGCGATGTCGCGCCGACGACCAGGTAAGTTAAGAACGCTATGAGCGGAGCCTGACCGAAGAGAATCAAAAGATTGAACTTGTCGCGCGATAGCACCTCGAAGTAGCGGCGCGAGAGCGTAGCCCACTG
>DATHJK010000130.1:0-2880 GCA_035316225.1 Pyrinomonadaceae bacterium | reverse complement strand
CTCGCTAGACCTCACTTCGGTCGCAATCGTCTTTAGCGCGCTCTCGCTCGGCATAGGCTTCGGCCTTCAGTTCATAGCGGGCGACATCGCCGCGGGCTTCATTCTTCTCTTCGAGCGACCAGTGCGCGTAGGCGACTTTATAACCATCTCCGGCCCGGACTCGAAAGTGACGGAGGGGCGCGTGCAGAGCATAAACCTGCGCACGACCGTGGTGATGACTAACGACCAGTTGGCGGCCATCGTGCCCAACTCGAAGCTCGTCAATCAGAATCTAATCAACTGGTCTTACCGCGAGCGCCGTTCGCGCATCTCTATTCCCATCGGCGTCTCTTACGACGCGGACGTTGACCTGGTGACCGAAACGCTGCTCAGCGCGGCAGAAGGCGTGGAGTTCGTGCTGGAAGACCCTAAGCCCAGCGTGCAGTTTCTTAGCTTCGGCGAATCCTCGCTAAACTTTCGCCTGCTCGTCTGGACTGCGCGCCCGCGCCGCCACGTGAAGATAAAGAGCGACATAAACTACCGCATACATCGTCTCTTCAAAGAGAAGAAGATAGAGATTCCCTACCCGCAGCGCGACCTGAACGTGCGCGTCCATTCTCTGAACGATCTGGTTCATCCTGACGTGGACGCCGATGAAGTCCTGCCGGATGAAGAGCAGCCGCGACCGCAAGAGAAGGCGGCAGCGGAAAGACGATAACTCTGCGATAAAGCTAATAGCCTCTGTAGCATTGAATGAACAATCTCAAGATTTGAGAATTTTATATTTGTCACCGGCTCGCTTACTCTTCCTCGTTGCACAAAAAGCACATTAAGGTTAGGCTAAGACGGTTTACTGAATGAACAGCCATTCAGATTGCGGATTTCGTATTGGCGAGCGGACTGGAATTTGATTAACAGCCCGTCTCTTCAACCTACTTTTCCAATCCGCATTCCGCAATCCGCAATTATAAGATGGGTTCTGCACGAACATTGAACAACGGCATGCGCGCGCCCGTGGGCGATAAGCACGAAGCTATCCTGCGCGCGGCCACATGTGTGTTTGCGCGCAACGGCTACTTCAACTCGAAAGTGGCGGACATTGCGCGCGAGGCAGGTGTCGCGGACGGGACGGTCTATCTGTACTTCAAGAGCAAGGAAGAGATTCTTCATTCTATCTTTGACCGCAGCATGGACGAGGCTATAGCGGAAGGGCGAGGGCAGCTTGCGTCCGTGACAGACCCGCGCGAGAAGCTTAGAAAGATCGCTCATCTTCATCTTGAGCGAATGGGCGCGGATCGTGACCTGGCAGTCGTCTTTCAGGTAGAGCTTCGCGGCTCTATGAAATTCATGGAGGAGTTTTCCGCAGCCCGTGGTTTCGCTGAATACCTGAGCCTTATACGCGAGACCATCGCGGAAGGACAGCGCGCAGGTCTGTTCCGCAAAGACCTCAATGCGAAAGTGGTCTCGAAGATTCTATTCGGCGCGCTCGATGAGATGGCTACTAATTGGATTCTGTCAAAGCGCCGTTACCGCCTTGCGCCTATGGCCGACGAAGTGATGGATATTTTCCTGAACGGGGTGAGCGCCGGATGAACCTGATGGCACGAACCGTCAACGAAACCGAGATGGCACGCGCGCGCGTCCCACTGATGGCGGACGAGCCTGCGACGCTCGTGGAAGTGTTTGAGCAGGCAGCGCGCAAGTATCAGAGGCCGGACGCGCTCAACTACAAGCGCGACGGCGCATGGCGCTCTATCTCTTCGGCTGAGATGATACGGCGCGCACAACACATCTCGCTCGGTCTTTACTCGCTAGGCGTGCGCGCACACGACCGCGTAAGCATTCTCTCTGAAAACTGTCCTGAATGGACGTTGACCGACGCAGGCTGCCTGTTCGCGGGCGCGATTGACGTGCCCATCTATCCTACGCTCACGCCCGCGCAGGTCTGCTACATATTGAAAGACTCAGGCTCGCGCCTTCTCTTTCTGAAGAACCGTGCGAAGTACGAGCAACTTAAAGAAGTTCTGGTTGATTGCACGGAGCTTGAGCGCGTGGTTCTGTTCGATGAAGGGGAAACGGCAGGGGATGAGATTTTATCTCTGGGGGAGATGGACGCGCGCGGGCGAGAGCTTGAATTTGAGAGACCGGAGTTGGCCCAGCAGCTTTCCGGCGCAGTTACGCCCGCAGACCTTGCCACCATCATTTACACTTCGGGGACTACGGGCGAGCCGAAAGGCGTAATGCTCTCTCACTCGAACATCGTCTCGAACGTAATTGACTGCTCGGATCATCTCTCGTTCGGCGCTGAGGATGTTGTGCTTTCCGTGCTACCGCTCTCGCATGTGTTCGAGCGCACGGGCATGTACATGTACATGCATCACGGCATGAGCATTTACTATGCCGAGTCAATGGAGAAGATTGGCGAGAACATGCGCGAGGTTCGTCCCACAGTCATGCTGTGCGTGCCTCGACTCTTCGAGAAAATCTACGCTCGCATCAAAGAGCGCGCGGCAGAATCTGGGCGCGCGCGTCTTGCTCTTCTCAACTGGGCGGTCTCCGTTGGCAAGCTCTTCGCTCAGTACACGCTTGAACACAAAGAACCGCCGCGCATGCTCGCGCTCAAACACGAACTGGCTTCTCGTCTTATCTTCTCAAAATGGCGCGCTGGCTTGGGCGGTCGCGTGCGTGTATTCGCTTCGGGCGGCGCGGCTCTGCCCGACGAGATCGCTTTAATCTACGCGGGCGCTGGCATGCCCATCGTGCAGGGTTACGGTTTGACCGAGACTTCGCCTGTCATCTCTGCAAGTAATCTGGAAGAGAATCGAGTCGGCACGGTCGGAAAGCCCATCAGGAACGTAGAGGTGCGAATCGCAAAGGACGGCGAGATAGAAACGCGCGGGC
>DATHJK010000129.1:0-3542 GCA_035316225.1 Pyrinomonadaceae bacterium | reverse complement strand
AAGGTTTTGAGCCGCGAGCAGGTTGAAGCCCTGGGCGAGCGCATGGAGGCCGCAAAGAAAGAGGAGAAGAGAGCAGCCGCAGGTTGATCCTTAATCCTCTTTGCGCCGCTTTTCATAAGCGTCGAGCAGGCTCGTGATTCGTTTGACGCGGGCTTGCCCGACGCTTTATTCTTTTCCTGGAAGCCTTGCGTGGTGTATAGAGTTCCAGCGTGATTCTAGCCGCACGCCGTTTATCTTCAGTTGCCGCTCGGTGAAAATCCCGGCTCTGGCAATTCAAAGTTTACTAAAATGAATGAGCGCCAGCGCTTTGTCCAGAGCGCGATTGCTTGTTCCCCTGTCACATGCGCGAATGCCCCCGATGCGAGAGATGTTACGGCGACGAAGTTGAAATCTGTCTTGAAGACGGTTTCGATACCAGGCGCACGTTGCCGGGAAGCCCGATACTGGCGAGCCGCTATCTTCTTGAAAAGCGTCTGGGGCGCGGCGCTATGGGACAGGTTTACGTTGCGCGCGATCAGAACCTTGCCACACGGCGCGTAGCCATCAAGACCGTGCGCCCGGACATTCTCAACGACGACAGCATTGGCGAAGGCGAGGCCATCGCAAGGTTCGAGCGCGAGGCTCGCGCCGCTGCATCCGTCAATCATCCGAACGTCGTCGCCGTGCTTGATTTCGGCAAAAGCCCTGAAGGCGTCTTCTATCTGGTGATGGAGTATGTGCAGGGAGAGACCCTGCACCAATTGCTCAGGCGCGAGGGCACGCTCAGCCTTCAACGCGCTCTGAACCTCCTGCGCCAGGCTGCCGCAGGCATAGAAGCTGCTCACGACGAAGGTATACTTCACCGCGACCTGAAGCCCGCCAACATCTTCATCATGCAGAAGAAGAAGAAAGATGGCAGCATCTCTGGCGATGGATTCGTCAAGGTCGGCGACTTCGGGCTTGCGAAGATTGTTAAGGACGCTGCTGAAGAGATCGACTCTGCGACCGGGCCGCTGTCGCGCGGAATCATAGGGACGCCAGAATACATGGCTCCCGAACAGATGAAGCCGGGCACGCCCCTGGACGCGCGCTGCGACGTTTACGCGCTTGGCACAATCGCCTACCACATGCTGGGTGGCAGACCACCGTTCACGGGCGATCTGACGCAGCTCATCATGCAGAAGATAATGGATGCCGCTCCCTCGCTCAGCTCTTTGCGCTCGGACATTCCATCCGAAGTCGAGCATGTGATTGCGCGTTCTCTGGAGAGGAGAGTCGAAGATCGTCCGACGACAGTGGCCGAGTGGATTGAAGAACTCGAAAAGGCCATCGGCGATGAAGGGAAAGAGGAAGAGGACGACGGCGAATCGCGCGTGGTCATCCTGGCACCGACAGGCGCGGAAGTTTACGTTGACGATGAAAGGCACGGAAGCATCGGACGTTCCGGGCGAATCATCTTGACTTCGATTGCGCCGGGCAAACACGTCCTACGGGTTGCGCAAACGGGCGCGCGCGATGATGAGCGCGTGATAGAAGTTCGCCCGGATACGACCGAGCAGATAATCGAAGCGCAGTTGCGCCCGCCTACAGCGAGCGGCAGCCAACTCTCGCCGTCGCAGGGTGGCAGCATTGGAAGCCCGCCTTCAAGCATGCCCAGCATCATAGCCTGCGCGCGTTGCGGCTCGCGCTTCGCGTCCGGCGTAAATTTCTGCGGGCGATGCGGAAGCACTACGTTCTTGCACCTGAATGCGGAGCATCAAGGAGCGCCGAGTCAGGGCGGGTCGAGTCTTGCAGGCAGCAGCTTGGGCGGCTCTCTGGGCGGGCAGGTCGCCGCGGGCACTAAATGTCAGCGCTGCGGAACGAACTATCCGCCGCAGACCAAATTCTGCGGGCGCTGTGGTATATTCATTTCGAGCGCTCCATCAATCAATCAGCCGCCCGCGCCTCCTGTCGAAAAGGTTTGTCGCAGGTGCGGTACGCGCTCTTCGGGCACGACCAGATTTTGCGGGCGCTGCGGCGGCCCCCTCTAATTTTTCAGTAATGCGCTGGTTTGAAAATTAAAGATTAGAATTCACCCGGCTAAGAATTTCAAATCAGGACACTGGCAAACGGTCTCATAAATAGTCTGCTCGCATGTTAAGGCCGCATACATGCTGGCCCGGCAAAAGTACCGGAGGATTTATGAGATGAGTTTACTAATTTTTCTATTTAGGGCTTGAGCCGCACGCCGCTTAGCGTATAATGCCCACGAGACAGACCATGCGGCTTCCCCCGATACTCTTCGGCTGGGCTGTTCTACCTTCCCTGAAACAGAAGCTGCGCTGTTTGTACCCGTACCGAACTGCCTGAATCCACTTTGAAAACAATGAAACGAGAATTGATATGAAACGATGCCCCAATTGCAATCGCACATACACTGACGACGCGCTCAGCTTTTGCCTGGATGACGGCTCTCCTCTGGTGAACGCCGACGCAGACCCGCACGCAACGCTTCTTTACCCTCCGCCGCGCGATACTTCGCCGCAGCCGCCTGCGCCTCCGTCGTATAGTCAGCAGCCGCAGAACCAGTTTGCCGCTCCGCCTCCGCCCAGTTGGGGGCCTACGCCTCCGCCCGCGCCCGCGCGTAAAAAGAGCGCGCTTCCCTGGATCATAGGCGGTCTGGTTGTCGGAGCGGTTTTCATCGTAGGCGCAATCGTCGTCCTTGCGCTCATCGGCTCTAGCATGAAGAAGACGACGACCGACAACGGCGGGGTGCTCTCCAGCAACAGCGGCGGCCTAAGCAACAGCTCGAACAGCGGAACGTCATCACGTTCGCCGGCGAACTCAGATGACCTGCTCGGCACGAAATGGTCAGGCCCCGACAACGACGACAACAAGACGCGAACCTACGAGTTCCTTTCGGGCGGTGATGTGAAGATGACGGGCGAGGACGGAACCGTCTATCACGGCCAGTGGACTCAGACCGGAAAGACGCTGCACATTGACATCAACGGCTACACACGTGAAGGCGACATACAGGGCCAGCGCATTGAAGGCACTGGTATTGTTCAGGGTCGGCCATTCAAATGGTACGCTGTAAAATCGTCTGAAAGTGCCAGCTCGTCTTCAAGCAGCTCAAGTAGTTCAACCGTGAACCTGCTTGGTACGAGTTGGCGTGGGCCGGACTCTGACGATCACCTGAACAGAACTTACGACTTTTTGCAGGGCGGTGATCTGAAGATGACGGGTCAGGACGGAACCGTTTATCATGGCACATGGACTCAGAGCGGTTCGTCTCTGCACATTGACATCAACGGCTACACACGCGAAGGCACAATCGTAGGTAACCGTATCAACGGCTCAGGCGTGGTTCAGGGAAGGAATTTCACCTGGTACGCCACGCGCCAGTAGAGTCTTGAAACTTAACGGCGCAAAGGCTCGGAGCAAGTTTTGACTTGCCGTCTTTTGCGCCTGCCCCTTCTCGCTTAATATCTGAACGCGGAAGATGCGAGTCAATTTACGTGTGTTGTCGGGGCCTCACGTGGGGCGCACCTTCACGTTCGACCGGCACGACACTTTTTTGA
>DATHJK010000128.1:0-2594 GCA_035316225.1 Pyrinomonadaceae bacterium | reverse complement strand
AGTTCTCAGCCCTCTTTCGACAAACAGTTCGTGCGCGACTATCTCGAAACTCTAAACTGGGACAAGAGGCCACCTGCTCCGTCGCTTCCGCCCGAGGTGGCCGAAGCGACGACAGCGCGTTACCTTGAGGCGTATGGCCTTCTCACAGGGAGAACTCTTGCCTGAAGATTCTTTTTGAAATCTCTCGCCTGGAATTTTCCCTCTGAGTCCTGTCTCTAGCCTTTGAAGAGAGGCACGCACTTTTTCACAGGTCAGTGAGCAGACCTTTTCACATCGCTCAAAGCTCGCCGGTTGAGCGTGCCGAAGTTTTTTTCGACTCTGAGCATTGCGTTAGCTAATAAATCTTTCAGCCCCCGGAGAAGATTATGCAGATGCGAGCACGCCTTGAGGCACTTATTGACGAGATGCTTGACGGCCAGATCATGCTTGATGAGGCACTGGCCGAGTTTGAAAAACTCTACATTCAGAAGGCGCTCTCGCGCCACAAAGAGCACCTGTCGCGTACGGCCAACATTCTTGGCATTCACCGCAACACGCTCTCCAAACGCCTCGCAATCTATCGCACGCAGGAGCGTGTCAGCAACAATTCCCGCAAAAGGAATAAGCCAAAGTAAGCTGCCGGAGCGAGATTCCCTGTTCTCTTCGCCTTGCTGTATGCCTTCCCAAGAGTAATTTAGCTCCTGAACTTGATACTTCTGCCAGCCGCCCCCTGGTTGACAATGGCTCATCAAATGCGATATTTTTAGCACTCTTAGCCAGAGAGTGCTAAATTATCCCATTCTGGTACTTATGCAATAAAAACCTAAGAGTTCTTGGAAAATCGAACGGAGTTTTGGAGAAGTATGGCTACGAACATTAAACCCCTGCACGACCGCGTTATCGTGCGTCGTATAGAAGAGGGCGAGCAGTTACGCGGTGGCATCATCATCCCGGACACGGCTAAAGAGAAGCCGCAGGAGGGCGAGATCATCGCCGTCGGCGAGGGAAAGATTCGTGATGACGGCTCGCGCCAGGCTCTCGACGTTAAAAAAGGCGACCGAGTGCTTTTCGGAAAGTACAGCGGGTCGGAGATCAAGATTGACGGCGAAGAGTTGTTGATAATGCGCGAGGACGAGATTCTTGGAATCATCGAGCGCGCTGGCGCAGCATCGGGCAGCAAAAAAGGTGGCAAGTAGTTCTTTAGAATTACAGCCGCCTTTTCCATGCACAGGATCAGCTAACAATTTGAGTTTAGGAGAATAAGAGAAATGGCAAAGCAAGTGGTTCATGGCGAGGAGTCGCGCTCGGCAATTCTGCGTGGCGTAAACCAGCTCGCCGATGCTGTCAAGATCACGCTCGGGCCGAAAGGTCGAAACGTCGTCATTGACAAGAAATTCGGCTCACCGACGATCACCAAAGACGGCGTGACGGTGGCGAAAGAGATCGAGCTGAAAGACTCTCTCGAAAACATGGGCGCGCAGATGGTGCGCGAAGTGGCAAGCAAGACTTCGGATGTTGCAGGTGACGGTACGACCACGGCGACTGTGTTAGCGCAGGCGATATTCCGCGAGGGTGTGAAGACTGTCGCGGCGGGCGCGAATCCTATGGCCTTGAAGCGCGGGATTGACAAATCGGTCGAGCGTGCCGTTGAAGAGATCAAGCGTCTGTCGAAGCCTGTCAAAGGCGAGATGATCGCGCAGGTCGGAACGGTTTCCGCTAACGGTGACACGACCATCGGCACTATCATCGCCGAGGCTATGAACAAAGTTGGCAAAGACGGCGTTATTACGGTCGAGGAATCGAAGACGATGGAGACTGCGCTGGAAGTTGTGGAAGGCATGCAGTTCGACAGAGGTTACCTCAGCCCGTACTTCGTCACAGACCCGGAGCGCATGGAAGCGGTTCTGGAAAACCCGCTCATCCTCATTCACGAGAAGAAAATCTCTTCGATGAAAGACCTGCTGCCTCTGCTTGAGCAGGTTGCAAAGATGGGCAAGCCCATGTTGATTATCGCAGAAGACGTTGAAGGCGAAGCGCTCGCAACGCTCGTTGTGAACAAGCTGCGCGGCACGCTCAACATCGCTGCTGTGAAAGCGCCTGGCTTCGGTGATCGCCGCAAGGCTATGCTCGAAGACATTGCGATTTTGACAGGCGGCAAAGTTATCTCGGAAGACCTCGGCATCAAGCTTGAAAACGTTAAGCTTGAAGATTTAGGTCGCGCCAAGAAGGTGACGATTGACAAGGACAACACCACAGTTGTCGAGGGCGCTGGTAAGCAGTCGGATATAGAAGGGCGCGTTAAGACCTTGCGCGCGCAGATTGAAGAGACCTCTTCCGATTACGACCGCGAGAAATTGCAGGAGCGTCTGGCGAAACTCGTAGGCGGTGTTGCAGTCATCAAAGTCGGCGCAGCGACCGAGACCGAGATGAAGGAGAAGAAGGCTCGCGTTGAAGACGCAATGCACGCTACGCGCGCAGCCGTTGAAGAGGGCATAGTTCCGGGCGGCGGTGTAACACTCGTACGCGCTGCTAAAGCTCTCGATAAGTTTTTGGCGAACGCAGAGGGCGAAGGCGATGCGGACGAACAGATCGGCGTCAATATCGTCAAGCGCGCG
>DATHJK010000127.1:0-11627 GCA_035316225.1 Pyrinomonadaceae bacterium | reverse complement strand
TCGCGTGGTCGAGGAGCGTACGAACCGGGAAGATTGCAGGCACGGATACATACTCGACGGTTTTCCCCGAACGCCTGCGCAGGCCGCTATCCTCGAAAAACTCGCAGTTGAGCAGGGAAAGAAGATAGTCGCCATAGTCGTAGACGTGCCGCAAGATATTTTAGAGAAGCGTATGACCGGACGGCGCAATTGCCCTGTCTGCAACGAACTCTACAACATCTATTTCAAGCCGCCGAAAGTAGACAATGTTTGCGACTTCCACCCGGATGCGCAACTGCACCAGCGCGCCGACGACAATCAGGAGACGGCGCGCGAGCGGGTGGTGACTTACGAAGAAAATACGCGACCGCTCCTTGATTACTACGAAAAGTCAGGGCGGCTGCACCGCGTTGACGGCACGCGCGAGCCGGAGACCATCTACGCGGACATCGAAAGGATAGTGATAAATGATGAGTGATAAGTGATAAGAAGGAACGGAATACAGAAGTCAGTAGCCAGTAGCCGGAATATAAAACATTTATCTACTGACCACTGGATTTCGGTCTACTGTCTCCTTCTCTTATCACTCATCACTCATCACTTATCACTGCTTTTATGATTATAGGAAAGTCCAGAAGAGAGATAGAGAAGATGCGCGCGGCAGGGCAGCTCGTAGGGCGTGTGCTTCAAGAGTTGCGTCGTATGGTCGAGCCGGGCGTGACGACTATAGAAGTTGATCGCGCTGCGGAGAAGATGATACGCGACGCCGGTGCGCTTCCGACCTTCAAAGGCTATCACGGCTTTCCTTATTCAATCTGCGCGTCCGTCAACGAGCAGGTAGTTCATGGCTTCCCTTCGACCTACGCTCTCGAAGAAGGCGACATCTTCTCGATTGACATCGGCGCGACGCTCGAAGGATTCGTGGGCGATACAGCTATCACCGTGCCCGTGGGGCGTGTGAGCGAAGACCGCTTGCGAATGATTCGCGTGGCTGAAGAGTGTCTTGAGCGCGCTATCAAACAGTGCCAGGCCGGAAAGCATCTGGGTGACATAGGCTGGGCTGTGCAATCTCACGCTGAAGCTCACGGTTATTCAATCGTGCGCGAGTACGTCGGCCACGGCATAGGACGCCGCATGCACGAAGACCCACAGGTTCCTAACTACGGCGCGCCGGGCAAAGGCGTGAAAATCAGGAACGGCTACGTCTTCGCGCTTGAGCCTATGCTCAATATGGGCACGCATCACACGCGAGTGCTCAAGGACGGCTGGACTGTTGTGACGACCGACGGCCAGCCCAGTGCCCATGTGGAGCATACGGTGGCCATAACGGAAGAGGGGCCGCAGGTGCTGACGCGCGTGGCTCAGGTTAAGGAGAAAGAGCCGGAAATCGTTGCCGTGTGAGGCAGATACGCCCCTCGGCGGCTTGGCAAAGATGAGTACCCATGTTACTATGTGCAGTTTGTCGGTCTAGGCAAATTTCATACTAAGTAGGTATGGCGAAGGAAGAAGCTATAGAAGTCATGGCGACGGTGCTTGAGACCTTACCGAACGCTATGTTTCGTGTAGAGCTTGAAGAGAGCAAGCATCAGGTGTTAGCGCATATTTCGGGCAAGATGCGCAAACATTTCATACGGATTCTTCCGGGCGACCGCGTGCTCGTAGAGCTTTCGCCCTATGACCTTAATCGCGGTCGAATAACTTATCGCTATAAGTAAAAGTTTGAGAAAGCGTGTGAGGGCGAAATGAAAGTACGGGCTTCAGTAAAGAAGATGTGCGACAACTGCAAAATCATCCACCGCAAAGGCGTGGTGCGCGTGATCTGCACGAACCCGAAGCACAAACAGAGACAGGGATAAAGGAATTGCGGAATGCAGATTTAGGATTGCGGATTTAAGAGCGACTTGACAGCTTTTCAATCATCAATCCGAAATCCACAATCCGAAATGGAGAATAGGGAATGGCTCGTGTAGCTGGTGTTGATCTTCCGCCGAACAAGCGTGCGGAGATCGGTCTAACTTACATTTACGGAATTGGGCGCTCGCGCGCGACCTCCATCTTGAAAGAGGCTCAGGTCAGCGTCGATTCGCGCATACGCGATCTGACCGAGGATGAGTTGGGTCGCATACGCGCCGTCATAGAATCACAGGGCGAGATTGAAGGCGACCTGCGCAAGCGTATGCAGATGGATATCAAGCGCTTGATGGATATAGGTTGCTACAGAGGGCTTCGCCACCGCCGCGGGCTTCCCGTGCGTGGACAGCGCACGCATACCAACGCTCGCACTCGCAAAGGCCCGCGCCGCGCTACAATCGCCAAGAAGAAAGCGCCGGGCAAGAAGTAACTACAGTTTACGGTTTTCAGTTTTGAGTTTTCAGAAAAAGCTGCTGGCTTAGCTGATTACAGATTGACTGAAAGCTGAAAACTCAAAACTGAAAACTGAATTATGGCAAAAGCAACAGGCGGAAAGAAAAAAGTCTTCCGTAAAAAAGAGAAGAAGAACATCCCGAACGGGATCGCTTACATTTCGGCGTCGTTCAATAACACGATGATTTCGATCACCGATCTGGAAGGGAATCTTGTCGCGCAGTCATCTGCGGGAGCGCGCGGTTTCCGTGGCTCACGTAAGGGTACGCCCTTCGCCGCGCAGCAGGCCGCTTACGAGGCTGCAAACAAAGCGCGCGAGGCAGGCATGATACAGTGCGAGGTTCGTGTGAAGGGGCCGGGCGGCGGTCGTGAATCCGCCATACGCGCCATCAACAGCGCAGGCATCCGCGTCACCATCATACGCGACACAACACCTATACCGCACAACGGCTGCCGTCCGCCGAAGCGCAGAAGAGTTTAATGAGACGGTGATAAGAAAAGCGGTGATAAGTAATAAGAAAGAATAAAGCGTTCCTCTTATCACTTATCACTATTCACTTATCACTAATTTTTGACCTAAAGGATGAAGGGTTAGCACTTCCCGAATGAGGCGCGACCCGTAAACTTTTCCATCTGATTTTTAGACTGGAGGCAGAAAAACAAATTGGCTAGGTATAGAGACGCGGTGTGCCGTTTGTGCCGCCGCGAGGGTGCAAAACTTTTCCTCAAGGGCGACCGATGCTTCAAGCCCTCTTGCCCGATTGAGAAGCGCGGCACGCAGCCGCCGGGTCAACACGGCCTGAGCGCTCGTCGCGGTAAGGCGCTCGTTGGCTACGGCCAGCAGTTGCGTGAGAAGCAGAAGGTCAAGCGAATTTACTTCATACTCGAAGGGCAGTTCCGCAACTACTTCGAGAAGGCTTCGCGCATGAAAGGCATAACGGGCGAGAACCTGCTGTTCTTGCTCGAACGCCGTCTGGACAACTCCGTATATCGCGCGGGGTTCGCCACGTCGCGCCGTCAGGCGCGCCAACTCGTCAATCACGGACACATAGAAGTCAACGGTCGCAAAGTTGACATCCCATCCTTCCAGGTGAAGGAGGGCGACGTTGTGACTGTGAAGGAGGCGAGCCGCAAGAACCCGCACGTTGAAGGCGCGTGGCAGACTGCTGCGGGCCGTGGGCGTCCCTCTTGGATTGCTCCGGCAGAGGGCGCTGAGATGAGCGCGCGCGTTGCCGCGCTGCCGAAGCGTGAAGACATTGACCGCTCGATTAACGAGCAGTTGATTGTAGAGCTTTACAGCAAATAATAGGGCGAGCCGCGCCTCCGCGCCTGGGCCAACAGCGCTTCGTGTTTCTGACATGAAGCGCCTGTGGCTTAACTAGCGGCGAGCGGCCATTTCGCATTTTCAGTTTTTTTCTTTGACACGGACGATTATGGCAATAGACCAAAACAATCTCTGGACAGGATTTCAGATGCCGCGCCGCTTGGCGGCTGACAACGAGACGCTGACCGAACGCTACGGTCGCTTTTCGGCTCAACCGTTCGAGCGTGGTTTCGGCACAACCATTGGCAATAGTTTACGTCGTGCGCTGCTCTCTTCAATAGAGGGTGCAGCGATTACTGCGGTCAAGATAGAAGGCGTCGAGCACGAGTTCTCGTCAATCGCAGGGGTCGTCGAAGACGCGACCGACGTTATCTTGAATTTGAAGCAGGTTCCTTTCAAACTGCATGGCGGCGAGGCCAAGACGCTCTACATCAACAAGGACGGAGGAGGCGAAGTCACCTCCGCTGACATAGAGCATGATGCAGACGTTGAAGTGCTTGATCCGACCGTGCATATCGCTACTGTTAGCGATAGCGGAAGTTTAAGAATCGAGATGCGTCTCAAACGCGGTCGCGGTTACGTTTCAGCCGACCGTAATTTTGACGAAGACCTCTCTTTGGGTTACATCCCGATTGATTCCGTGCACACGCCCGTCAAGAAGGTCAACTACACTGTAGAGGCCGCACGCCTGGGGCAGAATACAGAGTTCGACAAGCTCTCGATTGAAGTCTGGACGGACGGCTCCGTCAGACCGGACGACGCTATTGGGTTGGCCGCGAAGCTAATCAAAGATCACATGTCCATCTTCATCAACTTCGAGGAGGACACGGACGAGTTTCAATACTCGAATATCGAGCGACCGCCTTTGCCGCGCAACGACGTGCTTGATCGTTCGGTTGACGAGCTTGAGCTTTCTGTACGTTCCTACAATTGTTTGAAGAACGCGAACATCAAGAGCATACGCGACCTCGTGCAGCGAAGCGAGCGCGAGATGTTAGCGACGAAGAACTTCGGCAAGAAATCTTTGAACGAAATCAAAGAAATCCTGAACGGCATGGGTCTGGATTTCGGCATGGAGTTCGATGAGCAGGGAAATCCAATCCCCGGCACAGGCGGACGCGACGAAGACTTCAGCGATTACGTAGACGAGGAAGAAGAAGAATAAGGGCAAGTGATAAGAGAAGCGTTGATGAGTGATGAGATAAAAGCTTTCACTCATCACTCATCACTCATCACTCATCATTAGTTATGAGGCACTTAAAGGCACACCGTAAACTTGGGCGCACGACGGAGCATCGCATGTCTCTGCTGCGCAATCTTGCGACTTCGTTGATAAATGCGCGCGACGAGCGCATCATCACGACGCTGCCAAAGGCTAAGGAACTCAGGCCGTTCGTGGAGCGCGTCATCACTCTGTCGCGCCGCGCGCAGAATCTTGAAGGCGATGACACTGCGGCTCAGGCCGTTCACCTGCGTCGCCAGGCGGCCAGCTTTTTTCACGCAGGCAATCGTCAACAGGCTGCTTCTACGGGCACGCGAAGCACGCAAGGTCGAGCGCCGCGCACGGCTGGTGTGGCCGCGTTAAAAAGGCTCTTCGATGAGTTGGGCGAGCGTTACAAGGATCGTCCGGGCGGCTACACGCGAATCATCAAGCTGGGCAGGCGCGTCGGCGATAACGCGGAGCTTGCGATAATCGAGCTGGTTGACAACCCGCGTGAGCGAGAAGCGATTGAATCACAGAAGAAGCGCGCGAAATCTTCCGCGAAGAAGACCGCTAAGGCCAGCGAATCTAAGGCGGCTGAAGGTGGCCGTCGCGGTGGGCGCAAGGCCGACCGCACTTTCGAGAAGGAAGAGACTACGAAAGCACGCGGGCGTGGCGAAGAGCCGACTGTATCGGACGAGGCCAAGCCCAAGGGCGGTCGCCGCTCGCGTAAAACCGAGTCGACGGCTGAAGAGAAAGAGACGGAATAAAGATAACGATGAATGCAAAGTGATGAGTGATGAATTAAAGCTTCTGCTTTTCTCTTATCATTCATCGCTTCGGCACTCATCATTCATCATTCTCTTTTCAGTCTCCCAGAGTAGCGCTAAATTTCTAATCGAGGCCGAGCACTCGTCACTTTAGCCAGCCCCAAACGACCCTTTGCGTGCGCGCTCACGGTGGCTTGGGGCTTTTACATTTGCGGTAAAGAGGAAGAGGCCGCGCGAATATCATGTCAGCACCACGTTCGGAGGTCGAAAGGATGAGCGAACAAGAGACGCCGCAAGCGGCGAGCGCCGAAGGGCAGTCTTCAGGCGCAAAATCGTCTGAACCCGGCAGGCGAGATCGTGGCCGCCGCCGCCACCATCGCCATCAACAGCAACCATCTTCTGCTCAGCCTAACCTGGACGCTTCTATCAACATGGACGAGGTGCGCGAGCTTGTTCAGTTGATTAAAGAGAACGGCCTGACGGAATTTGAATTACAGCGCGGCGACTTTCACATACGACTAAGCAGCAATCGCACGCCGGACACAATCGCGCCCGCCGGTTTTATCCCGGCACCTGCTTCGCACACAGCGACGCAGCCGGTCGAGCAACAACAGACTTCAGTGCAGCCCGAAGAGGAATTACACATCATCGCCTCACCCATTGTAGGAACTTTCTACCGCTCATCGTCGCCAACTGCCGAGCCTTTCGTTCGCATCGGCAGCCACGTCGAAACAGATACTGTCGTTTGCATCATCGAAGCCATGAAGCTGATGAACGAGATTCAGGCGGAAGTGCGCGGCGAGGTCGCAAAGATTTACGTGGAGAACGGCCAGCCGGTCGAGTACGGTCAGCCGCTATTCGGGATAAAAACATAGTTCTCAGTTTACAGTTTTAAGTTTTCAGCCTGGACATTCCCTTAAAACTGAAAACTGTAAACTGTTTTTAGAGATGCAGAAGACGTACAAGCTCATTCCTAAAAGTTCGGAGGCGTCGCAAGGCACGCGGCGGTTTCGCAAGATTCTAATTGCGAATCGCGGCGAGATTGCGTGCAGGATTATCTGGACTTGCAAGGAGATGGGGATACGCACCGTCGCCGTTCATTCCGAGGCAGACCGCGAATCGCTTCACGTGCGTTTCGCAGACGAAGCCATCTGCATAGGCCCAGCGCCCTCTGCTCAGAGCTACCTGAACATCCCTGCGGTCATCAGCGCCGCAGAGATTGCCAACGTTGACGCGATTCATCCCGGCTACGGCTTCCTGGCCGAGAGCGCCTACTTCGCAGAGATATGCGAGGCATGCAGCATCAAGTTCATTGGCCCACGCTCGGACATAATTCGCTTGATGGGCGACAAGGTTGAAGCGCGTCGAGCTATGAAAGAGGCTGGCGTGCCGATTTTGCCTGGAAGCCCTGAGCCGCTCGAATCTGAAGACGAGGCGCGAGCGTTGGCGCGCGAGATTGGCTACCCCGTGATTGTAAAGGCTGCTGCTGGCGGAGGGGGACGCGGCATGCGCATCGTGCGCGAGGAGAGCGAACTCGGTCACGCGCTTGAGACAGCTTCAAGCGAAGCTGAAGCTGCGTTCAAAAACGGTGATATTTACATAGAGCGCTACATAGAGCGCCCGCGCCACATAGAGATTCAGGTGATGGCGGACGAGCACGGCAACTGCGTTCACCTGGGCGAGCGCGAGTGCACGATTCAGCGTCGTCATCAAAAACTACTGGAAGAAGCGCCATCGCCCGTGCTGTCTCCAGACCTTCGCGCGCGTATGGGCGAGGCTGCCGTCAACGCATGCAAGCGAATCGGCTATGCGAACGCGGGCACGTTCGAGTTTCTGCTTGACGAAGACAATCGTTTCTATTTCATGGAGATGAATACGCGCATACAGGTCGAGCATCCCGTGACAGAGATGGTCACGCTGGAAGACATCGTGCGCGATCAAATCCTGATAGCCGAAGGCGACGAACTGGGTTACACGCAGGAAGACGTTATCATCGTCGGCCACGCTATTGAGTGTCGCATCAACGCGGAAAACCCTGAAACGTTCGTGCCGTCGCCCGGCAAGATCACTGCCTTCAATCTTCCCGGCGGGCCTGGCGTGCGCGTTGACACTGCGGCTTACGAAGGCTACACCGTGCCGCCTTTCTACGATTCGATGATTGCGAAAGTTATAGTTCACGCGCGCACGCGCGAGCTTGCTATCGCACGAATGCGGCGCGCTTTAGAAGCTATGGTGGTCGAAGGAATTAAGACTACGATACCGCTTCACTTGAAAATCATGGACGATGAGAACTTCCGCGCAGGCCGCTTTTCTACGAAGTTCATGGAGAATTTTCTGGCGCAGAACGGGGGACGAGAGCAGGTGCGTTCTCGCGCTCGGGGCGCGTTGACGCATTCGGGCTAATGCGTTTATAATCAAAGACTTTTCAGTGGCCGGTTTTGCTCACTGACGGGGGTTTAAGAAGATGTCATTCGCAATTATCAGAACGGGCGGGAAACAGTTCCGCGTGACGGAAGGCCAGAGCATTCGCGTTCCCCTTATTGACACGCAGGCGGGCGAAGTGGTCGAGCTTGAAGTGCTTGCGGCTAATGGCGGCGAAGATGGAACGAAAGTCGGTTCGCCTGCGATTGAAGCCGCGCGCGTCACCGCGACGGTCGTGGATCATGGTCGCGGCGAGAAGATTATCGTCTTCAAGAAGAAGCGGCGCAAACAGTACAAGCGCACTAAGGGACACCGCCAGAACTACACGACGCTGAAGATTGATTCGATAGGATAAGAAATGGAGATTAGAGGTCAGAGGTTAGTAAAAAATAGTTACTGAACTCTAACCTCTAGCCTCTGACCTCTTTGAGGGTTTTGTTATGGCACACAAAAAGGGTGTGGGTTCTTCGCGCAACGGGCGCGATTCAAACTCGCAGAGATTGGGATTGAAGAAGTTCGGCGGCGAGCGCGTGCTCGGCGGCAACATACTGGCGCGCCAGCGCGGTACGAAGTGGAAACCGGGCAAGAACGTTGGACGTGGAAAAGACGACACGCTCTTTGCTTTGATCGATGGCTTTGTCAAGTTCGAGGACAAGGGGCGGCAGGGCAAGTTCATAAGCGTCTACCCGGAGGCCGCTACCGCCGCACCTGAGCCTGCGGCTGCGGGGGCAGCGTAGAGGGTTTTCAGGAAAAGCCCGCTTCCAATGCGACCGCCCGCGCCGAGTGCTCTTTCACAAAGCGAACCGAGGCGGCGCATTTTCTTTTTGAATAGTCAGGAGCCAGAAGAAGATTTGGCATTCGACGTTGAGACACAAATGATCGTCGTACATTATCTAAACTGCTGTCATTCCGGATTCTGACTCATGGCTACTGACTACTGAATTCTGATGTTCATTGATCGTGTCAAGATTCGCGTGAAGGGCGGCAACGGCGGGAACGGGGTGACAGCGTTTCGCCGCGAAAAGTTTGTCCCGCGCGGCGGGCCTTCGGGCGGCGATGGCGGTCGAGGCGGCGACGTTTGGCTCGTTGCGGATGAATCGCTGAACACGTTGCTGCACCTGCGTTACGATCCGGAGCATCCGGCTGAGCGTGGGCGTCACGGCGAGGGGTCGAATCGCTACGGGCGAGACGGCGAGGATGAGATTGTTCGGGTGCCTGTGGGCACGCAGGTCTTTGAAGCGGAGTCGGGCGAGCTTCTACACGATTTCACTACGGATGGCGAAAGATGGCTCGCGGCTAAGGGAGGGCGCGGCGGGTTCGGCAACTCGCACTTCGCAACTTCTACGAACCGCGCGCCGCGCTATCATCAGGAGGGAGGCGCTGGCGAAGAGCTTGAGCTTCAGCTTGAACTGAAACTGCTGGCGGACGTTGGACTCGTAGGCTTTCCCAACGCCGGGAAATCAACGCTTATCTCAACCATCTCTGCTGCGAAGCCGAAGATAGCCGACTACCCCTTCACGACGCTTGAGCCGCATCTGGGCGTTGTTGACATGGGCGAGTTCAGAACGTTCGTCGTGGCGGACATTCCCGGTTTGATTGAAGGAGCGCATAAAGGCGCAGGTCTGGGCGACCGTTTCCTTCGTCACGTCGAGCGCACGAAGCTTCTGCTTCATCTGGTTGACGTTTCAAGCGCATCGGGGCGCGACTCCGTAGAGGATTACGAAACCATAAACCGCGAGCTGGCAGCTTATGACGAGAAGATGGTTATGAGGCCGCAGATAGTTGTGGCGACGAAGCTGGACGCGCTGGAAGAACCAGAGAGGCTTGAGAGATTGAGAGAGCGTTCTGGTAGAGACGGCAAGCCTTTCTACGCAATATCTTCTGCGACCGGCCAGGGCGTGCGCGAGCTTGTGAACGCGGTGGCGCGAATGCTGGACGAGATAACGAAGCGAGAAGTTGTAGACGCGCAGACACTGCTAAGCGAAGACGCGGCGGTTAAAACGGGCGCATGATATTTAAGGAAGCGACTGCGAGCGGGAAATTCGGTGCTGAAGAGTTCTGTAATTCGACAATTCTCTTTCATCGCGTAACCTAAATCTTGCGGCGTCCACCTGATCTATGCAAAGGCGCATTGCTCTCTACGGCGGGACGTTCGACCCCGTTCATTTCGGTCACCTGAGCGTGGCGGAAAAACTGCTGGAGCTTTTCGCGCTTGACGAAGCTCTTTTCATACCGGCTACGCTTGCGCCGCATAAGAGGTCGCGTGAAGTTACTTCGGGCTGGCATCGTTACGCCATGCTGGCGCTCGCAACCGAGCACGACGAGAGGCTTCGTATTTCGACAGTAGAGTTGGATGCGCCGGAAAAGCCTTACACGGTCGAGACGCTCTCGCATCTGCACGAAGAGATGGGGCGCGACGCGCGGCTCTTCTTCGTGATGGGCGCGGACTCCTGGACGGAGATTCAGACGTGGCGCGAGTGGAAGCAGGTGCTTGAAATGTCGGATCACATAGTCGTCACGCGACCCGGTTACGAATTGGACGTGGCACACGTCGGGCACGAATTTCAAAGCAGCGTGGTTGATCTTCGCGGCGCGGGGCGCGATGAGATTTCGAGCGAAGTTGAGAGAAGCGCTGGCCGGAAAATTTTCGTGACCGACGCGGTGGTCAAAGATGTTTCGGCCACTGAAATACGCGCGCTGGCGCGGCGTGATGAACGGGAACGGCTTTTAGAATTAGTACCGCCGAACGTGGCGGATTACATAGAGAAATACAGGCTTTACAGGTAAGCATGAAAGAGAATTCTTCAATCAAAGAAAAGGTTTTGCACCCTGAGCAGGCGCGTGGCGCGCAAGCCAGGAAGCAGACGGCTACAACACCTGCGGCGGACGAATGCGCTGAGCAACTTGATGCGCGCATCTGTACTGCGCTGCGGGCTGCGAGCGACAAAAAGGCGCTTGATATTGTCGTGCTTGATCTGCGCGAGGTCGCAAGCTTCACGGATTATTTCGTGATAACGACTGGCATGAACCAGCGTCAGGTGCAGGCCATAGCCGACGACGTTGTAGAGCAGTTAAAGAAAGAGGGCACGCGAGCCGCGCGGGTCGAAGGGTACAAGACTGCGGAGTGGGTGCTGGTTGATTACGGCGATTTCGTCGTTCATGTGTTCGAGGAGAAAGCTCGTCGCTTTTACGATCTGGAAAGGTTGTGGCGTGACTCGGTGCGCGTGCCGCTGCCGGAAGATTTTGCGAACGAATCGGAAAGCTCTTTGAGAAGACGGCAATCGTGATTGAGATAGTTGCGCAGAGTGAGGCGATGCGCGAAGTTCTGCGTGTGGCAGAGCGCGCCGCCGCTTCCGATGCCAACATACTCGTCACGGGTGAATCCGGCGCAGGCAAAGACGCGCTGGCTCTCTACCTGCACTCGCGCTCGCATCGCGCCACACAGCCTTTCATCAAGATTGATTGCGCGACGCTGCCAAGCGAATTGTTGGAAGCGGAACTGTTCGGGCACGAACGCGGCGCGTTCACAGGCGCGGGCGATGCGCGACCCGGAAGAATAGAGGCCGCG
>DATHJK010000126.1:0-5838 GCA_035316225.1 Pyrinomonadaceae bacterium | reverse complement strand
TGATTCAGAGCATGGCCATAGAGTTGCACGAGATCGTCTCCATGCTGGAATATCCAAAGGGGCTGACGCCGCGCCTCGTAGAGCTACACCGCCTTGAGAATGAGGGCGACGACACATACCACACAGCCATCGCAGAGCTTTTCCGAAGCTCCGCAGACCCGCTCACTGTCATCAAGTGGAAAGACATCTACGAAAAGCTGGAAGCAGCCGTTGATCGCTGCGAGAACGTCGCCAACATCATTGAAAGCGTGATTATCAAACATACGTAAAACAGTTTTCAGTTTTTAGTTTTCAGTTTTAAGAAAAACTTCCAGGCTGAAAACTGAAAACTAAAAACTGAAAACTCTATCATGACTGCAACCCTAGCATTCGTCTTTCTGCTGATAACAATCGCTCTTCTTTTCGATTACATCAACGGTTTTCACGATGCGGCGAACTCTATCGCTACTGTAGTCTCGACGCGCGTGCTCTCGCCCGGTCTCGCCGTTATCTGGGCAGCGTTCTTCAACTTCGTAGCTTTCGCAGTCTTCGGCACGCGCGTGGCAAAAGCCATTGGCGAAGGCGTTCACATGGAGATTTTTCCCGATACCAACACAAGACTATACGTTCTGCTTGCCGCTCTGCTCGGCGCAATTATCTGGAATCTCATAACATGGTATCTGGGATTGCCTACCTCAAGCTCGCACGCGCTTCTGGGCGGCTACGCGGGCGCGGCCATAGCCGCTCACAGAGGTGTAAGCGGCGTGTTGAAAATGGATGTCTGGCTGAGAACGATTAAGTTCATAGTGCTTTCGCCGCTTATAGGATTAATCATCGGTTTTCTTTTGATGGTTGCGGTCTACTGGATTTTCCGCCGCCGCACGCCAAGCAGCGTTGATAAATTTTTTCGCCGGGGACAGCTTTTTTCAGCCGCAGCCTTCTCGCTTGGACACGGCGGCAACGATGCGCAGAAGACCATGGGAATCATCACGGCTGTGCTGGCTTCGGCCAACGCATGGGGACTAAGTTATGGGCCGGGCGGCGCATTGCCCAAGATACCGATAGAGGTGGTTCTGATGGCGCATGCGGCAATCGCGCTGGGAACCCTTTCGGGCGGCTGGCGGATAGTGCGCACGATGGGTTCCAGAATCACGAAGCTGAAACCCGTCGGAGGCTTCTGCGCGGAAACGGCTGCGGCAATCACACTCTTTTATGCAACTTTCACGGGCACTGCCGTTTCAACTACGCACACTATCACAGGCGCAATAGTCGGTGTGGGCGCAACTCGCAGGCTCTCGGCTGTCAAGTGGGGCGTGGCAGGCAGGATAGTTTGGGCATGGATTCTCACGATCCCTATGGCAGGCTTGATAGCCGCGCTCTCATACTTGATTATCGAATTCATTCACAGCATCGCGTCTCACTAAACATTTAAGAGGTATGTTTGACAAGGCCCCCGTAGGGGCTAGGGTGGTTTGACTTATCAAAGAGAATTTAAGCGATTAGGTGAGTCCCACTCTGCTCACGCTTCACTACCTTCAAAAAGATGATCTTCAACGCTGTATGCGGGGCCGCAGACGAGCAGTAGCGTCAGGGGTTTGTCGCCGTTATTTTCAAGCGTGTGCCTTTGCCTTAGCGGAATGAAGATGGCATCACCGGCTTCGACCTCTCGCACTTCATCGCCGACTGTCATCAATCCGCTGCCGCTTAAGATGTAGTAAATCTCTTCGGTCTCGTCATGATAATGTCTTCCGACTTTCGCGCCAACGGGCAGAACCTCTTCCGCTAGACTGCAAAGCTCAATGCGCGAAGTCGTGCGGTCAATGAGCGGGCGAATCTCCGAGCCGTGAGGTGGCTTGATAATTTTGGCATCGTGACGATTGACGATTATCATATAGGATTAAAGAGCCTGTGAATTACCAGCTTGAACTATTCACTGTGGAGTAATCCAGCCTACTGCACTTGTGAAAAACCGGTTGAAGAGTTAAGAAACTATGCGCCTGGCAAGAATTGAACTTGCGGCCCCCTGTTCCGGAGACAGGTGCTCTATCCACTGAGCTACAGGCGCGTGGAAAGAATTTTCGCACAGGCGAATCATTTTGTGCAAAACAACAGAGGCTCTGCTAATCTTAAAAATTTCAATACGACATCATGAGCACACAACCGAACAAAATCATCTACTCGATGATCGGCGTCAGCAAGTTTTACGACAAGCGCGCCGTTCTTAAAGACATCTCGCTCTCATATTTCTACGGCGCGAAGATTGGCGTGCTGGGCTTGAACGGCTCTGGAAAATCTTCGCTGCTGCGCATACTCGCCGGGCGCGATAAAGAGTTCGTGGGAGAGACCGTTATCTCGCCGGGCTACACCGTTGATATTCTGGAACAGGAGCCGCAGCTTGATAACACGAAGACCGTGCGCGAGACGGTTGAAGAGGCTGTGCGAGAGACCGTTGATCTGTTGAAGGAGTTCGACGAGATTAACGCGCGATTCGCTGAAGAGATGTCGGACGAGGAGATGACGAAGCTGCTTGAACGTCAGGGCACTGTGCAGGAGAAGCTGGACGCGCTGGATGCGTGGGATTTGGATTCGCGGCTTGAGATGGCTATGGATGCGCTGCGATGCCCGCCGGGCGATACACCTGTGAACGTGCTTTCGGGCGGCGAGCGTCGTCGCGTCGCTCTCTGCCGCCTTCTCCTGATGAAGCCGGACATTCTTCTACTGGACGAGCCGACGAATCATCTGGATGCCGAATCGGTCGCATGGCTCGAACAACACTTGCAGCAGTATCAGGGAACGATTATAGCAGTAACGCATGATCGCTATTTTCTGGATAACGTTGCCGAATGGATTCTGGAACTGGACAGAGGGCACGGCATTCCTTATCACGGCAACTACTCTTCATGGCTTGAGCAGAAGCAGGAGCGTTTAAGACGCGAGGAGAAGGCGGAATCGGAAAGGCAGCGCACTCTGGAGCGCGAGTTGGAATGGATTCGCATGTCTCCCAAAGCAAGACACGCGAAAGGCAAAGCGCGCATCAACTCTTACGAATCGCTTTTGAATCAGGCGACGGACGGGCGCGCCGCATCCGATCTGGAGATTTATATTCCGCCGGGGCCGCGTCTGGGCGACGTGGTTATAGAAGCGGACGATGTTACTAAAGCTTACGGCGAGCGGGTGCTTGTCGAAGAGATGTCGTTTCGTCTTCCACCCGGCGGCATCGTCGGCGTGATTGGCCCGAACGGTGCGGGCAAAACGACTCTCTTCAGGATGATTACGGAGCAGGAGCAGCCGGATAAGGGGACAATTCGTAAAGGCCAGACTGTAAAACTCGCTTACGTTGACCAGAGCCGCGACGTGCTTGATCCGAACAAAACTATCTGGGAGATGATCTCGGACGGGCAGGACGTTGTTCAGTTGGGCATGCGCGAGGTTCAGTCTCGCGCCTACGTCGCGCGTTTTAACTTTTCCGGCAGCGACCAGCAGAAAAAGGTCGGCACGCTTTCGGGCGGCGAGCGCAACCGCGTTCATCTGGCGCGCATGTTGAAAGAGGGCGCGAACGTTCTATTATTGGACGAGCCAACGAACGATCTGGACGTAAACACCATGCGGGCGCTTGAAGAGGCGCTTGAGAATTTCGCAGGCTGCGCCGTCATCATCAGCCACGACCGCTGGTTTCTTGATCGCATAGCAACGCACATTCTGGCGTTCGAGGGCGATAGCCATGTCGTATGGTTTGAAGGAAATTATTCGGATTACGAAGCAGACCGGAAGAATAGATTGGGCGTTGCAGCAGACCAACCGCACCGAATCAAGTATCGGCAATTGACGCGCGGTTAATGATAAGAGGCGACGGGCAGGTAGATGCTATAACTCGTTAACTGATGGCAGCTACCATTTTTTGAAGATCGGTGTGCTGCCCTCATGACGACTTAATGCTGAATGGCTTTGACTCAAAAGTCAGGTGGGCCAACAATATATTGCTGCCGGAGTCAATCGTCCGCCGTTTACTTGTATTCTTTCGGACATTTGAGTCAAAGCCATGCTGAATCTAATTGTCTCAGCCCCGCCCGCCTTCACTTCATCAATTACGGGGACAATGAATTGGTACTGAATTGTGGCGGGCGCCTCAATATTCACGTCTCGCACAGCGCGTTCAATCAGGAGCGCGTGAATTCTGCTCGCGAGATTATGAAGCGGGACAGGGTTTGCGCCGATTCGGATTATGGTCTGCCCTCTTCTTACAGCCTCTACTGTAATGACAAGCATAGTCTCGCCGCTTGCCACCCGTAAGCCTGAGCGTTCGCCAGCGTTAGCCTCGCGCGCAGAGCGTGCAGCAGGCCGTGCTTGCGTCTTGCTCCTGACCAATCCAATTCGTTCATAACCGTGGGCCAGGATATTATCTAATATCCTGACGAACGCCCCGTAACTCACCTCCGGGGCGGTTTTTATAAAAACAGTTCTTTCCTCCTCAGGCAAGTCCTGAAGTCGCCTGCCGACCTCGGCCACGATTTCTCCCTCTGCGACCTTGTGCTTGTTAACATAAACTTCGTCGTCCCGAACAATTACGACGACAACGGAATCCGCACCAACTGTCTGAGAAAATGGAAGAGCCAGCGCCGAGCTAGCGGCCTGATTCGACTTTCCCTGCCAGGCGTTACCTGGCATTAGCACAAGCAAGGCCAGCAGGCTGTTTAGAAGAATCGTATACGCTTTCATCAACATTCTCCGCAAGCGCCCAACCAATTCTTCAGTCTCATCACTGAACTTCGTGATAACCTAACCCTTCGTACTTCTTCTCGCCAGCTTCGACTCTTATAGCCAGACGATTCTGTTGTGGCGGCAGCGGGCATGTCGCGTAAGGTGTAAAGGCGCAGGGCGGGCTGTAGGCTTTGTTGAAATCAATCACGATGCGATTGTCCGCGCCGGGTTTGGGAACGTAAAGAAAGCGGCCAGCGCCGTAGGTCTCGCGCCCGCTCGTCTGGTCTGCGAAGATTATGAAAAGCTCGTCGTTTCCCTCTTCCAAAATTGGATCAAGCCGGTAAGTGTTACCGTTCATCTCGAAGACAATCGCGCCCGGCGATGGCTCGTCGCTTGTCTGGCCCAATACGTTCGAGATTGGAATCTTTTTCTGTGGATTGTAAGGCTCGAACCGCGCTTCGACGCGCCAGCGCGGATCTGTCGGAAAATATTGAATTCCTGCGCACTGTCTTCTTGGCGGATTCTCGCTGTCCTTGACGCGAATGCCGAACTGGTCGCCGCGCTTGATGACATAAAAACTGAGCGAACCCATGTGAAGCACTGTAGGCTCGCCAGCGTTCTCGTCAGTTTTAAGAGCGAGCGAAGTGACGGGCTTGCCTTCGCTCGTCACACCGCTGTTTGGGTTCGCCTCAATTCTGACGTTTCCGTTTTCGAGAAAGAAGGAACCGGCAACGCTCGACGATTTGCCCTGCGGCAAGGCCACAGTGTTGTGCGGGTCGCTCCCGAACTTGTTCTCGCCTTCTTGCAGCCAGTACAGCCCGACGAGCGTCAACCAACCGTCATCGCTCGTCAAACTTTTAACTCGGTCGCTGCGATAAGCATCTATCTCCCGCCGGTAAGCGTTCTCGTCAAGCTTGGGTTTCTGCTTCGCGCACGCGAGAGCAAGAAAGAGCGTGGCACACAGAACCAGCGTTAATGCTGTGCGAAAATTTCTGGCAGTATTTCTCATAATCCTTTTGATGAATAGATTACTTCAAACCTGTAGCAATTGCTCAATCTCTTTGCGAGCTTAAGTATTTTTCTTTGCGCCTTTGCGTGAAACTACAACTCTCATAAGCTTGAGCTTTAAGAGAATTGAGGGTTCACGCAAAGGCGCAAAGG